>JABMQG010000366.1 GCA_013203365.1 Planctomycetota bacterium
CAAAAGAGGGCCTCTTCGTCGAGGAGGCCGATATCGTTCTCGACGAACCGATTCGCCAACTGGACAAGTACAAGGTGGACATTCGGTTCGCCGAAGCGGTCAGAGCAACAATCTCCGTCTGGGTCGTTCCGGCCCGCTCCGAAGACGAGCCGGCCGATGGTCAGTCAAAGTTGCCGACCTCCACCTCTGACAACACAACGGACGTTGAGGACAGGCCGGTTGAAAGTTGACACGGTCGGCCCCATAATGGGGTCGTTCCGTCCCGGTCGTACTGGTAGAAATGTGGATGCCGGTCCGGTTTGTCGGTTTTGCCATCCCCGTCGCCGGCCCCGCGAGCCGAGAAATTTCATCTCGCGCATCGCCGAACCGGCGAGACAGCATGTGCGTGGTGGACGTGGGCTATCATGGAGGAAGCCATGACCGTCGCATCTTTGTCCAATTCCGGCACTCAGCAGTCCGTACGGGTGCCGCCGCAATCGCGAGAGGCCGAAATCTGCGTACTGGGTGCGATGATTCTCGACCCCTCGTCGATCGACATCGTCGTTCAATGGCTCCAGTCGGACCATTTTTACACCCCGGCTCACTCCCAAATATACGAAGTGCTCGTGGCGATGATCGCCGCCGGCAAGCCGGTGGACCTGGTGACGGTCCGAGACGAACTGACACAGCGCAAGATACTTGATGCGGTCGGGGGCGCCGAGTATCTGGTTTCGCTTATAGACGGAGTTCCAAACGCCGCAAACATCGAGTATTACGGGCGTATCGTTCGCGACAAGGCCCTTCTTCGCGGGCTGATCAGCCTGACCACCGAGCTGTGCCGGGAGGCCTACGACTCCACCGAAGACGCACCCGTCATCATCGACCGTGCCGAACATCGTGTATTCGAGTTGGCCGCGGCCCAGGTCAGCGAGGCCGCCACGCCGATCCGGACGATCATCCAGCAGACCTTTGAGCAACTCCAGAGCCTCGACGGGTCGATCACGGGTCTACAGACAGGCTATTTCAAGCTGGACGACCTGACCTGCGGCTTCCAGCCTGGAGAGATGATCATAATCGCCGCCCGACCTTCAATAGGCAAGACGGCCATAGCATTGAACATGGCCGAGCACATGGCGGTCGATTGCAACAAGCCCGTGCTCATCTTCTCCTTGGAAATGGCGCGTCAGCAACTGGCCCAGCGGTTCCTGGCCTCCCGTGCGAGATTCGACCAGACCAAACTACGTCGCGGGTCAATCTCACCCGAAGACTGGACACACCTTCAAATGGCCGCCGGCGAACTGGAGCAGTCTCCCATCTTCATCGACGACTCGGCAGAACTGACGATGATTCAGCTGCGGGCCAAGGCACGCCGGATGAAGGCCCGACACGACATACAATGCATCTTCATCGACTACATCCAACTGATCACACCGATGAGAGGGGAAAGCCGTCAGGTCCAGGTAAGCGACATGTCTCGCAACATCAAGGCCTTGGCACGCCAGCTAAACATTCCCGTCATCACGCTCGCCCAGCTGAACCGGGCCGTAGAAGAGCGGATCGGACATCGTCCGCGGCTGAGCGACCTGCGTGAGAGCGGGGCCATCGAACAGGACGCCGATGTGGTTTGCCTGCTCCACCGGCCCAGCCTTTACGACGAGGACGCCGAACCCAACGTGGCCGAGTTTATAGTCGCAAAGCAACGTAACGGCCCGACCGACACTGTCAAACTCACGTTTTTGCGCGAAAGCACCCGCTTCGAAAACTACCATGCCGAAGACGGCATACCGGTTTAGGTGCCGACGTCAGAACACCTTTTTCGCAGCTCACAGGCAAAAACGAATTTGACATCGGCGCCGGCGCAAGTATCATCGTCGTCTTGACATGGAGAGCCGGCTTCCGAAGGCGTTCGCCGGTGCCGGCGCCGGCCGCGATGGATCTCGTCACAAACCGGCAGGTGTGCCAGGCCATCCGTTTGGCCGGCCTTTCGTTGCGGGAGAACCTGTGAGTAATACCGGACGATTTGCAGGCAGCACATTGATCGTGGTCATATCGCTGTCACTAACCACCTTGCCATCGCTGGCTCAAGAAGCCCCGCCCTCCTCGCCATCGCAGACCATCGTGGAAGTCCGCGTGCAGGGCAATCGCCGAATGACCGACGAGGCCGTCCTCGCCCCGGTCAAGACGCGTGTCGGGCAGCAGTACAGCCAGCAGATCGCCTTGGCCGACCAGAAATCACTCTTTAAGACAGGAAAGTACGACAACGTCGCCATCGTCAAGGCCGAAACCACCAAGGGCGTCATCGTCACCTTCACCGTCACCGAACGAGAACTTGTCAGCGCCGTTTTCTTCCGCGGGAACAAGCACTTCAAGACGAAAAGGCTCGAAAAGGAAGCGTCCCTCGCCGCCAACGACCCACTGGACCCCAGCCGAATCGAAAACGACCGACTGGCCGTAGAGAACAAGTACAAGTCGGCAGGGTTCTACTTCGCCGCCGTCACCGTCAATTCCGACGCACTGCAACTTAACAACCAGGTGATCTACGAAATCGTCGAGGGTCCGCGGGTACGCGTGAAGAAGGTTCGGTTCGTGTTCGAAGGCGACCGATCGTTCGGAAATCACAAGCTTGGCAAACAGGTCAAGACCACCAGCGGCTTGTGGGTGCTCTATCGCGGCAGGCTGGACCAGCGCCAACTCGATGTGGACGTGGTCAATCTTGTCAGCTTCTACCGCGACGAAGGCTTCCTCGACGCCCAGGTCTCTCGCGAATTGGTCTTCAGCGAAGACAAGTCAACCATTGAGGTGCGATTCCTCATAAACGAGGGGCCACACTACCGCGTGGCCGTAGTGCAGTTCGAAGGCAATACGACCTTCAGCGATGAAGAACTTCTCCGGCGGGTGAAAATGACGCAAGGGGAGCACTTCAACGCCCTGGCGTTGTATCGCGACGTCAAGGCCCTGCGCGACACCTATGGCGAACTGGGCTATCTCGACGCCGACGTCCAGCCGCAAAGACTATTCGTGGACCCGGAGTCGCCACCACCGGCCTGGCTGGCACCGGATGAGCGTGAACGGCCGGCACTGGTGATCCTTAACTACAATGTCACCGAAAGCAACCAGTTCCGCGTAGGGCGCATCACCATTCGCGGCAACAACATCACAAAGGACCGGGTCGTTCGCCGACAGATTCCGCTATACCCCGGTCAACTGTACAACAGCGTGACGGCCCGAGAAAGCCAGCAAAGGCTGATGGAGTCCAGGCTCTTCGAAAAGGTCACCATCAACCCTTATGGCGACGCGCCGGACCTCCGCAACGCCATCGTCACCGTCGAAGAGGGCCATACCGCCAAATTCATCGTGGGCGCCGGCTACAGTACCGATAGTGGCTTACTGGGTAACTTCAGCTTCACCCAGGAGAACTTCAGTTGGACTGACTGGCCCCAGTCCTGGGGCGAACTGCTGCGTGGACAGGCGTTCAAGGGAGAGGGGCAGACGCTACGAATCAACCTTGAACCCGGCACCGAAATCATGCGTGCGCGAATAGACTGGCGCGAGCCGTATTTGTTCGACCGGCCAATATCCCTGGGCACAGGTCTGTACGTGTTTTCACGCGGGCGTGAGACCTACGACGAGTCGCGGGCCGGGGCACAAGTCAGTCTCGGCAAGCTGTTCAAGAACCGTTGGTACGGCGAATTGGCAACCCAGCTCGAGGACGTCGGCATTGACAGCCTCAATGACGACGCGCCCCCTGAAGTCATCGCCGACCAAGGCGACCACCTGCTGATCAGCCTGAAAGGCACGCTGGTACGCGACCGCACAGACAGCCGATGGCGGCCAACGGAAGGGGACCGCCTGGTCTTCCACGCCGAACAAGTCGTCGGGAACTATACCTTCACCAAGCTAGGCACAAACTACAGGCGATATTACACCTTGTATCTCGATCCCCTCGATCGAAAGCACGTCTTGGCCGTCAAAGCAAGCATAGATGGGGTTGCCACCGGAGACGCGCCCGTTTTCGATCGCTACTACGGAGGCGGCATAGGCGACCTCCGCGGCTTCGACTTCAGAGGCATCAGCCCGCGATCGAAAGGCACCGACCAACCCATAGGCGGAAAAATGATGGCCGTCCTCGGCGGGGAATACATTTTCCCAATCACCGCTGACACACTCTGCGGGGTGCTCTTTCTCGACACCGGCACCGTTGAAGAGGACTTCATGGTGACCACGTGGCGGGCCAGTGTTGGGTTCGGCATCCGCCTGTACATCCCGTACTTCGGGCCGATACCCATGAGTCTCGACTTCGGTTTCCCGATCAATAAGGACGTTCAAGACGAAACACAATTGTTCAGCTTCACCTTCGGGTGGATGTTCTGATACTTCTATTGCGGATTGCAGCTCCCCAGTTGGAGAGTTTGCTTTAATACCATGTAACTTTTAATTCGAGGAACGATCATGAAATCGAATCGAGTAGTTGTTTTGGCGATCGCGGTCATCGTAGTCGCCGGCGTCTTTCTAAACCGATTGACCGCCCAAAGTCCAACGGCGCCGGCAGCGATGCGGGCCGCAGTGTGTAATGTGAGCGAACTGTTTCAGCAGTACCAGCAAGCCAAGGACCTCTCGGCTGATTTGACCACCCAGCAGCAGGCGGTAGCGGAAGGGGCCGATCAGCGCACAGGGGTTATCGAGACCATGCGTAAGGATCTGGAGGAACTCAAGGAAGGCTCCGACGCCTACGAAACCAAGAGCGACGAACTTGCCAAGCTGATCCTCGAACGCGATCTGTGGGCCAATACGGAAAAAGCAAAGCTGATGCGCCGCTACCGCAACCTGACCGAGCAGACCTACACCACCATCATCGAAGGCATCAAGCAGGTCGCCGAGCAGTCCGGGTACCAACTGGTACTATCTCGTGACGAGATCGACATCGCCAGCAAGACCGAGCAGGAACTGTTCGCGAAGATGGCCCAGCGAAAGGTTCTTTACAGCGATCCGGCGATCGACATTACCCAAGCGGTCGTCAGCTACCTGAACGAACAATACCAGCAGAAAAAGCTGTAATCTGATACCGGCAACGCCCGGGGAAACAAGAATGACTGCCAGCGGACTGTCCGTCGGTCTTATCGCCGAGGCTATAGGCGCGCAGATTGAAGGCGACGCCAAAGCGGCGATCACCGGCGCCGCCGCTATCGACACCGCCGTGGCCGGCGACATAACGTTTGTCGTCGACGGCCGCCGGGCCAGGCAACTGCCCGAATGCCGGGCAACCGCCGTCGTCGCCGGTGCAGGCGTGGAAGTGCCGGCCGGCATGGCGGTGCTGCGTGTTGTCGACGTGCAAGCGGCCTTCAGCAAGGTGCTCGCCCTCCTAGCCGATCCCGAAGACCTCCCGCCCGAAGGGGTACAC
>JABMQG010000367.1 GCA_013203365.1 Planctomycetota bacterium
GCCCTGAGCTTGTCGAAGGGAGAATTGGCTGCGCAGCGAGGCGGCATTGGCCTCTAGGGACTTGGCCACCCGCCGGGCGTCCGCAATCGTCTTTGCTTCCTTGCCCTCGAAGGCGTCATTGCCCAGCCGCATGGACAGGTCCATCCAGACCATGTGCGGGTGTCCTTCCACGAGTTTCATGTCCACGGCCTGGAGGGCCTGGTCGAATTCGGCGAACGCAGCCCGCGCTGCATTAACGTCGCTGCTCTGTGCCGCTTGTTGCGCCTTGCCGGCGGCGACAAGGACCCGCTCCAACTGCTGCCTGAATAGCTCCGGCAACTCCATGCCGGCGTCTGGTTTGGTTCCGTCAGCACTCTTGACGGGGCCGCCATGTTGATGACCGGCCGAGCCGCCTCCACCTTCCGGCGTCATCATGCTGGGCTTGGCCTGGATCTGAAGCGCGCTGTCGATCTTGAAGTTGCCCCGCGTCACCACGCGCTCGCCCTCGGCCAGGCCCCGGCGGACCAGATAATAGTCGCCTGCCCTGGGACCAAGAACGATCTCACGCCCTTCGAAAGTGGGCTTGGAGGCGTCGGGCTTTTCGACGTACACGATCGCACGCGTTCCAGTGACCAGGGCGGCCGAGACCGGGATCACCAACGGCTTGTCCTGCTCGGTGGGCGCGGCGCTGACGTAGCCGAGTGTCTCGGCCTTGACCAACGGCATGCCGCATATATCGCACTTGTCTGGGGCTTCCTTGACGATCTCCGGATGCATCGGGCATATCCACTTGCCGGCCAGGGCCTCATCGAGCACACGCCCGCCGGCAGCCACGTGGGATTGCACGACGCCGTTGACGAACATGTCCGGCTTGAGTTTGCCTAGTGAATTGGGCACATTCACCCGGACCTTAACCGTTCGGGTGACGGGGTTGAGGATCGGATCTATGAACGAGATGGTCCCCGTGAAGGTCTCGCCGGGATAAGAAACGCTGGTGAACTCCACCTTCTGCCCGTAACGCAGCCAGCCCAAGTCCGATTCATAGGCGTCCAGCTTGACCCACACGTGCGTCAGGTCGGCCAAGGTATAGATCCTTGTCCCTGTCTCGACATACATACCCTCCTGAGCGTTCTTGTGAATGACAATCCCGCTGACGGGGGCGTAAATGGTAACGTGGTCCTCAGCCTTGCCACGCTGCTCTATCTGGGCCACCTGCTCATCCGTAAGCCCCAGCAGGCGGAGCTTCTCTCTGGCGGCCTCGACGGTTGCCTGGGCCGTCTTGCGGACGATATCCACGTCGCTCCGCTGGAGGTTCTGGACCGCCGCCAGCCCCTGGAGCAGCTCTTCCTGCGCGCTATACAACTCCGGGCTGTACACGTAGACCATATGGTCGCCTTTCTTGACGGCGATGCCGGTATAGTCCACGAAAAGCCGATCCAGCCGCCCAGGCACCCACGCGGTGATGTAGGCCAGGCGCGTCTCGTCGTATTCCACCTTGCCGACCATGCGAATCTCGGCCGTGGGGAACAGGCGCTCCACCGTAGATGTCTGGATATTCATCAGGGCCTTGGCGTTTTCACTGGTGATGAAGGTGCGTATGCCGCTCATGTCATCCGGCTCGGCTGTCTCCCGAAGAATCAGCTTCATGCCGCACTTGGGGCACAGGCCCGGCTTGGGCAGGTCGATCTCTGGGTGCATCGAACATGTCCAGTGGGCGGCAGGTTCGGCCTGTGTGTTAGCCGTCGTCACCTTCTCGCGGGCAGGCGACAAGCCCCAGTAAAGGAAGATTCCGAGCCCAGCGCCCAGAATCACGGCAGGCAGCGATCCCAGCAGACGGCGGGACTTGCCCAGAACCTGCGAGGTCTTCTTGATCTTCTCGTTCATCTTGGGTCTCCAAGGATGGATGCCGACATTGCTTCGGATTCATAAGGCGCCACGGGAAGGGCACATGACCCTTTCTCGTTTTCTGTACCAAGGCCAATGAGAGGATTTTTTTGTTTCGGCGTTCCGGGCGTGTTCCTCCGGGCTCGGTTTCGCTTCGCCCTCCGGAACACACCCACACCCGCTGACCACCGATGGGCAAGACGCCGCGAACGCCGCCGGCGTCAACCATTTCAATGAACTGTGGAGTCGACAATGATTATAGTCCAGCCGCCGCTCGGCAACATACCCAGCCCCTTCCCAACGCAAGACTGAAGACTTAAGACTGAAGAAAAACCCCCGAGCCGGCTTGCGGGTTACCGTTGGAACGGTTCTCTCTGCCGGCCGCGTGTGGTTGTTGGTTAATTGGTCTTAGGTGAGCAAGACGGGCCGCCGCTCCAGTATGGACCGGTTGCCTGCATTGACCACTTCAACCGCACGCAGTCCGTCCATGCCGCTCACTCGCGGCGGACGGTCGCGGAGGATGCACTCAATGAAATCAATATCCTCGGCCAAATAGGCCTCAGCGAAAAGGTCGCGCCAACTCGCCACGATCGGCCGGATCATCCGGCCATCGCTGGTGCAGACACAAGAAGAGTTGCGGCGAAGGTCACCGATGAAGATGATGCCATTTGTGCCGATGATTTCCACGCGCGCGTCGTAGCCGTAGCGTACGGAGGCGGCGCCATCGATGAGCCCCTGCATGCCGTTGACGAAGCGGGCCGTCAGAAGCAGGTTATCATAGAAATCCGGAAAGTCTTTCCTCGCCTCTTCGCAGCGATAGTTGCCGGCGATGGCGTACACTTCCTCGAACTCGCTCCCGGTCAACCACCGCAGCGTGTCGATATCATGGCTGTTTACTTCGGCCAGAGGGCCGTTGCTCTTGCGAATGTCGTACTGCCAGGGCTTGGGAATGCTAGGCCCGTGCGTGACGGACTTGACACACACCACTTCGCCGATCTCGCCGCGGTCCAGCGCCTCCTTGGCGGCGACAAAGGAACGGTCGTACCGCCGCATGAAACCGATCTGAAGTTTCAGGCCGGCCTTATCGACGGCAGTAAGCATTTCTCGGCACTGTTGCGCGGTCATAGCCATGGGCTTTTCGCACAGAACGTGCTGATTGCGCCGCCCCGCGTGCGAGACTACGTCCAGGTGCAGGTCGGTAGGGCATGCGACGACGACGGCCTGCACAGTGGGCTGATCCAGTGCAGCCCGGAAGTCCTCGTACGTTTGCACCGAAAGCTCATTCGCCGCCTGGGCCCGTGCCTCCGGGCTGGGGTCGGCAATGGCCACCAATTGGGCCTCGGGGATGCGGGAAGCGAAATTGCGGGCGTGGATCATGCCAGCACGGCCTAACCCTACGATACAAACGCCGATTCTTTGCGATTTCATTTTCTCTTTCTTTCCTTTGCTTTCTTTTGGTGCCATATTACGCTACCTCTTCAGAAGCTCAACAGGAAAATGATGAGTAAGAATCTGTCCGAAAAACTGTTTGCCGCGGACCGCAGAATCCGGATGCTGGACATGGTTCGCCTACGCAGAAGGTGACGGTTTCGTGGTTGTCAAGTACGCTGAGGGTTTCGCTGCCGACTGTCCGGTCCGATCTGCGGGGGCTTCACAGCCACGGGCTGCTAATCCGCACCCACGC
>JABMQG010000368.1 GCA_013203365.1 Planctomycetota bacterium
CTGAATGCCCTGGCAGCGGCAGTTGTGATCGAACAGATGAAGCGCGTCGACACACTCGCCGCCAAGCGCAATCGGCTTGGCAGTCGTCTGGATTCGGACTTGGCGAAAATCGAGGGCATTTGGCCCCGGCCCGTCCGCAAGGGAGACTATGCCACCTACTGGTTCTATATATTCCGGATTGATACCGATTTGTTCGGCGTTACGAACAGCCAGTTCGTCGAGGCGCTTAATGCCGAGGGAATCTGGGCGCAGGTGCCGCACACGATGAACGTCATGAACTGGTCCCTGTTCCGCAACGATACGGACGACCATCACGCATGCAGCTATCATTGTCCCCTTTACAAGGGCCCAAGACCGGATTACGACACCGCCAACTACCCCGGCATCCAGCAGGTGTGCCGAGAGGGCATCGAGCTTCTCATGAGCCCGAACTTCACGATTGGCGACATGACGGACGTGGGGCGGGCCGTGGCCAAGGTGGCGCGCTATTATGCCGGCCGAAAGAGTTAGCCCGATGGCCCGGCGATTTACGTTCGAAGACGTGGACGGCGACGTGGCGGTTCTCGACCGCGGCCAGCGAATCTGCCGGGTCAGCCGGCAGTTCAAGTCACTCGTGGAAGTGAGGTTCAAGCCGGCAGGAGAATTCCTCTTCGGCGGCAGAGGCAATCGTGGCCTTTCACTGGCCTGGCAAAGGCCCAACTGCCGGGAACACGCCCCGGACCGGATGCAGGTCGGCACGCAGTTGACCCGCACAGGGGCCGCACGCCTGACAGTTCAATGCAGCGACGGCAGCGGCGTGCTGGGGCACGAGACCCAAATCGACATTTCATGGTCGCCTCGCTGGCACAGCTACGTATACCAGTTCCAAACGCGTGTTAGCGTTGGGGAAGGCGGCGATTGGCGAACGTTTGATGACGGCTGGTACGATGGGATGGAGTACCTGGATCTTTACCCGGCCGGCGTCTTCAACGAGGGCTGGTCCCGCCCGGAGCCATGGGACAATCCCAACCCCATCCAGATGCGTCCCTGGGGTGCGAAAGAACGCTACCGCGCCTGCCTCTACCAGGACGCCTCCGGCCAATGGCGTAAGTTCCCCCTGAACCACCTGGTGGGGCGGTGGTGCAACAGGCTGAAACTCGGCGGGGACGGATTGTTCGCTTTTGTCAACGAGCCGGCGGGAAACCCGGTCGTCCAACTGCTCGGTAGCACCCGCCGCGACAGCATGGTCAGTATATGCCACCACATGTACGACGTTCACTTCGTCCTGCCGGGGCCGATGTGGGTTCCGCAGGGCGCCCAGGCGAGTGCCGGGTATAGGCTTTTTTCCGTGGATGAGCAAACGGCGTCGTCGTGGCAGCGGAAGGCGCAGCCGATGGAGGTCAACGATTGGGATCGCTGGCGGCTCGGACTGCCGGCTTATGAGCCGCCGGGGAAAATCTCGACGTTTGACAGGGCAATCCGCCTCGACGGCTACGACAGCGCCTTCCACTGGATGCCCACCAACGCCGCCGGCTGGTACGGATACGAGATTCCCATCGATCGTGAGGACGTCAAATTTACATGGTCGCCGCGTCAAGGCCGGGACGGCAAGGGCGCCGTGGCTGTTTGGGCTTGTCAAGGCGGTACGTGGGGCTGGGTGAGCACGATGCATCCCCAGCAGGTAAAACCCAATACGCGATACTCGCTTTCGGCTTGGATCAAGACCCGCGACCTCCGCGGCCGGGGGGCCACCGTCGGCATAACAGGAACCATGCCCATCGGCCGAAAGACGTACAGAAATCACGAGAACGTACTGTACTGTCCCCGCCGGATCAAGGGCACCAGCGACTGGGTCAGGATCGAATTCAACCTGCCCAAGTTCGCCGACAATAGTGGAACGGACCGGAACGGGTACTTCTATCGCCACAACGTCGTGCAGATCTGGCTGATTCAGGACGGCACGGGTACGACGTGGTTCGACGACGTTCTGCTATCACCAGTGAAGGAGTGATTTTGAAAATGGCTGAAAAGAAGAATCTGGAAATCATCGACGCCAATTGCGCCCTCGGGCACGTGCCTGGGAAAGGCTGCGGCGCAAGAACCGCGGAGGAGTTGCTGGCGATAATGGACCGCGTAGGCATCGACAAGGCGCTCGTGTATTCCTGGGAAGCTTGTAAGGAGAATCGCCGGCGAGGCAA
>JABMQG010000369.1 GCA_013203365.1 Planctomycetota bacterium
GACACCGTCATCAAGGAAGTCAATGCGGAGATGGATAAGGGCAAGGGTTATCACACCATTCTTCAGGAAATCATCCGGGAAGAAAAAGACCAGTAAGCCGTGAGCGGTTGGAAGATGTTCTGCAACCATGCCATGATCAGGCGGCGTTAAGCTTCTCCGCTTTTGGAATCGGGCGGGGGTTCCACGGCGGACGCGGGCTCGGCCGGTTTTTCGTTTTCAACTTTCGGAACTCCATTGCCGTTGAGTGTTGCATCCTCCTCCGGCTCCACCGTGGTGGCCGATACCAGCTTGTCTCCCTCGTCAAGGCCAATCAGCCGAACTCCCTGGGTCACCCGGCTGATGATTCGAATGTCGTTGACATGCATCCGGATCATCTTGCCATTGGCGGTGATCAGCATGAGGGAGTCCTTCTTCATGACGGTATAGGCGCCGATCACCAGGCCGTTCCGATCGGACGGACGAATCGTATAAATCCCCTTCCCGCCCCGGTGCTGATCGCGGTATTCGTCAAAGTTTGTGCGTTTGCCATACCCGTTTTCCGTGCAAACGAAAAACGTGGCCTGGGGATTCACAATCTCCAGGCTTTCCAGCTTGTCATCCGTTTTCAGGCGCATGCCGATGACCCCGCGGGTGGCGCGCCCCTGGTCCCGCAGTTCCGTTTCGTTGAACCGCAAACTCATGCCCTGGCGCGATGCCAGCATGATGTCATTCTGCCCCGTGGTGAGCTTGACGCCGATCAGCCGGTCGCCCGGATCAATGTTAATAGCGATGATGCCGGCCCGGCGTGGATTACTGAATTCGCTGAGATTGGTTTTCTTGACTACGCCTTTTTCCGTTGCCATGACCAGAAATTCGGTTGCCGGAAAGCCCCGCACGCGTACCATGGCCGCAATCTGCTCGTCACTCTTGAGTTCGAGCAGATTGACGATGGCTTTCCCGCGTGCCGTGCGGCTGGCCTCGGGGATTTCGTACACCTTTTCCCAGTAAATCCGTCCGCCGGCGGTTAAAAACAGGATGTAGTCGTGTGTCGTGGCGACGAACAGATGCTCGACGTAATCCTCATCTTTGGTTTCCATGCCCGCCACGCCTTTACCGCCCCGGCGCTGGGCCTTGTAGGTGCTGACGGGCACCCGCTTGATATAGCCGGTGTGGCTGATAGTGATGATACAGCTTCGGTCGGCGATCAGGTCCTCGATGTTCACTTCGCCTTCATCCGGGACGATCTCGGTGCGGCGCGCGTCTCCGTAAAGTTCTTTGATTTCCAGCAGATCTTTTTTCACCACGCCGAAAATCTTATTCTTGTTGGCCAGCAAGTCTTTAAGATATGAAATCAATTTGATGAGTTCCAGATACTCGGCTTCGAGTTTGCTGCGTTCCAGGCCGGTCAGCTGGTACAGCCGCATGTCCAGAATGGCGTTGGCCTGGATTGCGGACATACTGAAACGTTTCATGAGCTCGTCGCGGGCCGCATCTCTGTTTTTGGAACTCTTGATAATCTTGACGACCGCGTCCAGGTTGGCGAGTGCGATTTTCAATCCTTCCAGAATATGGGCGCGGGCCTCCGCCTTCTCCAGGTCGAACTGGGTGCGGCGGGTAATGACCTCGAACCGGTGAGCGATGAAGCACCGCAGAATTTCCTTAAGGTTCATCACCTTGGGGCGGCCGTCGTCAATCGCGAGCATGATGGCGCCAAATGTTGTCTGGAGCTGAGTGTGCTTGAACAGGTTGTTCAGAATCACTTTCGGAATCACGCCCCGCCGAAGATCGATGACAATGCGGATGCCGTTCTTGTCGGACTCGTCCCGGATATCCCCAATGCCTTCCAGGGTCTTGTCATTGACCAGTTCAGCCATGTGTTTAATCAGGGAGGACTTGTTGACCGTGTAAGGAATTTCGGTGATAATGATGCATTCCTTGCCCTGCTTGCCTTCCTCGATGCCGGCCCGGCCGCGAACGTGAAGCTGGCCCCGGCCGGTCTGGTACATGGCCATGATCGGCTTCTGTCCGCAGATGACTGCACCGGTGGGGAAATCCGGTCCCTTGATGTGCTTCATGAGGTCTTCGATCGTGGCGTCAGGATTGTCAATCAGTACAACCAGCGCATCGACGACTTCTTCGAGGTTGTGGGGGGGGATGTTGGTGGCCATACCCACGGCAATGCTGGTGCTTCCATTCAACAACAGGTTCGGCAGGCGGGCAGGGAGCACAGTGGGCTCGTCCAGCTCGCCGTTGTAATTCTTGACCATTTTGACGGTGCGCTTGTCAATGTCCGTCAGCATTTCTTCGGCAATCTTCTTAAGCCGGGATTCGGTGTAACGGTATGCCGCGGCATTGTCGCCGTCTATACTGCCGAAGTTGCCCTGGCCATCAATAAGCATGTATCGCAGGGAAAACGGCTGGGCCATGCGCACCAGGGTGTCATAGACCGCCGTGTCGCCGTGCGGATGATATTTGCCGAGCACCTCGCCGACGACATACGCGCATTTCTTGAACGGCCGGCTGTGCATCAGGCCTAATTTCCACATGGCAAACAGGATGCGTCGGGCC
>JABMQG010000034.1 GCA_013203365.1 Planctomycetota bacterium
CACCATGTTTCTGGGCGAAGCATTGGGATGCGGAAGTCGGCTTTTGACCGGAGAATTGAATGGCTAGGTACCTGGTGACCGGAGGAGCGGGTTTTATAGGGTGTAATCTCGTACGGTTCCTGCTGAGCAAGGGCCAGGACGTGGTCGTCGTAGACAACTATGCCACGGGCAAGCGGGAGAACCTGGCGGAACTGGCCGGGCGGTATGAGATGGTCGAAAGCGACATCCGCGACCGCCCCGCGATGGACAAGGCGGTGGCCGGCGTGTCGGCGGTTTTTCACGAAGCGGCGATAGGCTCTGTGCCGCGAAGCGTAGCCAATCCAGTCGAAAGCCACGAAGTCAACGTCAGTGGAACCGTTACCGTACTTGAGGCCGCCCGCACCGCCGGCGTCAAGCGGGTCATCTTCGCCGCCAGTTCCAGCGCCTATGGCGATCAGCCAGACTCGCCAAAGCATGAAAAGATGCTCCCCTGCCCCATCAGCCCCTACGCAGCCGGCAAGCTGGCCTGTGAGGCGTATATGCAGGCCTACGCGGGGGCATACGGCATGGAGACGCTTTGTCTGCGATATTTCAACGTGTTCGGCCCGTATCAAGACCCGCGCGGTGCGTATGCGGCCGTGATACCGGCGTTCGTCGCGGCTATGCTGGGTAGCGATCGGCCAGTGGTATTCGGCGACGGCGAGCAGACCCGTGACTTCTGCTACATCGACAACGTCTGCCAAGCCAACTGGCTGGCGGCCAACGCCCCTGCCGACGTCTGTCGAGGCCAGGCGATTAACATCGCCTGTAATTACAGCACGTCCCTGAACGAGATTTTGGAGTTGTTGCGCGACCTGTTGGATAGCGATCTACTGGCCAAATACGAACCCGAGCGGCCAGGCGACGTCAAGCACAGCCTGGCCGATTATTCCTTGGCCCGTGAGACCATAGGCTATGAGCCGCAGGTTTACTTCGAGGAAGGGCTTCGGCAGGCAATTGACTGGTACAAGCGAAACCTCTGACCGGTGCCGGTTGAGTGGGAATGTGGCCAAACGCGTCCTGGACATCGTGCTGAGCCTGTTGGCGCTGGGTCTGCTGTACCCGGTCATGATCGTCGTCGCAATGGCGATAGCGGCAGAATCGCGCGGGCCGACCATCTTTCGCCAGCGCCGCAGCGGGTACAAAGGCGAGCCGTTCTTGTTGAGAAAGTTTCGCACTATGCGCCACAACGTCGATCCTTACGGCTCGTCGCCGGCAGGGACGGACGACCCTCGGCTGACGCGGGTGGGAAGATTTCTTCGGGAAACAAGCCTTGACGAGCTGCCGCAACTGTTTAACGTTCTAGAAGGAACGATGTCCCTGGTAGGGCCTCGTCCGTTGTACGAGCGACAGGCCAGATGCTGGGATGCCCGCCAGCGCCGCCGGCTGGATGTTCTGCCCGGGATCACCGGCTGGGCGCAGGTTTCAGGACGGGGTGAATTGACCATAGAAGATAAAATCGAATTAGATTTGTGGTACGTGGAAAACAGATCGACTGTCCTGGATCTGAAGATCCTCTCGGCAACGGTCAAGAATGTCTGTACCGGGCGAGGCGGCATTTACGAAAGACAATACAGCATTGATCAAGAGAAAGAGCAAATCTGAATCGGATTCGCAGGAATTCAATATTCTGTTCACCTGTGTCGGCCGACGGGTTGTGATCTTGCGGGCATTCAAGCAGGCCCTTGCCGAGCTGGGTCTGGCCGGCCGGACCGTGGGGACGGATATAACGTCGGCGGCCCCGGGGCTGCATGCGGTTGATCATGCGGAAATCGTCCCTCAGGTCAGGACATTGCATTACGTTCCTCGCTTGCAGGAACTGGTCGACAAATACAAGATTCGGCTGCTTGTTCCATTTACCGACATTGACCTTCGCACACTATCCCGCCACATACCCGAGTTTGAGCAATTGGGCTGCACGGTCATGGTCGCCCCTGAGCAGACCCTGACCGCGTGCAGGAACAAGATCAAGTTCAACGACCTGGTCAGCAAGGCCGGCCTGAAGTGCATTCACACGCGAGACCTCCGCTCGTTCCGTGCCCAGCCGTTCTATCCTTGTTTCATCAAGCCCGTGCACGGCTCCGCCGCGATCGGGTCGTCCCTGGTGCGGAACGATCGGGAGCTTCGGGCCCACATTGGCGTTCATGGCACCCAACTGATGTGCCAGGAATATATTCCGGGGCAGGAGTACACCATCGACGTGTTTCGCAGGCGGGACGGCCTTGTCTGCGCGGTGGTGCCCAGGCAGCGACTGGCCATTCGCTCAGGCGAGGTGGAGAAGGCACTGACCGTCAACGATAGCCAACTGATCGACGCCACCGTCAAACTGGTGAACCTGATACCAGGTCTGTGGGGCGTGTTAAACGCCCAGTGCCGTCGGCCTGCCGGCGGGGAGCCCCATTTCTTCGAGCTCAACCCGCGGTTCGGCGGCGGCGCCCCGTTGACCTTGGCCGCCGGCGTGGACCTGCCGAAGCTAGTCATTATGGAGGTGCTGGGCCAGACCGTCGCCCCGACCGTTGGGCAGTTCACCGACGGCCTGCTCATGTTGCGATATGACGAAGCGGTGTTCACCAAGGTAGATGACGCCAGCCGACTGCCCGGCTACAAAGAGCCTATAAACAAATGACCATCACGCCAGGCCCACCGGAACAACCTATCGGGGCCGTCGTGTTCGACCTGGACGACACGCTCAGCCTGGAGCGCGACTACGTCCGTAGCGGCTACCGGGCCGTTGCCAAGCTGTTGGGGGAGCGATTCCCTCAGGCCCCAGACATCGAGCAATGGATGTGGCAGAGGTTTTGCCTAGGCCAGACAGCCAATATGTTCAATGCGGCCGGCGAGCACTTTAACC
>JABMQG010000035.1 GCA_013203365.1 Planctomycetota bacterium
AGGTCATCGACACCGGGCCTGGCATGTTGCCGGATGTGGTTGAAAAGATATTTCACGTTTACTTCACCACCAAGGCCGGCGGTACCGGGTTGGGTTTGCCAACCGCACGCCGTATTATCCGAGAGCACGATGGGAAAGTCTCTGTGGATTCCACCCCCGGCAAGGGAACACGATTCATTGTAACGCTGCCGATCGACCAGTCTGGGGCGCAGTAACCGCAAATTGCTGATTCGGCACCGGTGCCGCCACAGGCTACAAGCGGCAGCGTTCCAATCGGCAATCCTTACCTGACGATTCTCATTTGCAGGTCGTCCGTCCCGTGGAATTGACGTATCGATCGGAGGTCAGTACTGTACAGTCATGCACCAATTGGAAAAACAGATCGTTGCTGACATCCTTGTGGTCGATGACGAGAAGCCACATGCCGACGCTATTGCCGAGGGCCTGGCCAGGCCGGGACACAACACTGCCACCGTTTACAGCGGTGAGGCGGCAATCACGCGAATCAAGGCCCAGCACTTTGACGTGGTCGTCACCGATCTGTGCCTGGGCGGGGCAATCGACGGGTTGGCTGTGCTGGACGAGACACGCACGCACTCGCCAGGCACAGAAGTGATCCTTATCACGGCCCATTCGTCCGTCGATACCTGCCGCAGGGCCCTGCAGCAGGGCGCATTCGACTACGTCGAAAAGCCTATTGACATCAACGAGCTTCGCGCCGTCGTGCAGCGAGCGGCCGAGCGTACGGCTCAGGAGCGCACGATAAACGAACTCCGCCGGCAGCTGGACGCCAAGTACGATTTCACCGCAATTGTCGCCCAATCGCCGGCAATGCTGGTAATCCTCGACATCATTCACCGGGTAGCCCCCAGCGACCTGCCGGTGCTGATCCAGGGCGAAAGCGGCACCGGTAAAGAGCTGCTGGCCCAGGCTATCCACACTCACTCCAGGCGCAAAGAAAATCGGCTGGTCGTTCTGAATTGTGCCGGGCTGAGCGAGAGCATCCTGGAAGATGAATTGTTCGGGCATGTCAAAGGTGCCTACACCGGCGCCGTCGGCGAGCGCAAAGGCAGGTTCGAACACGCCGACGGCGGGACCATCTTCCTCGACGAGGTCGGCGACATGCCCCTTGCCATGCAGGCAAAGCTGCTACGCGTGCTGGAAAACGGCGAACTCGTCAGGCTGGGCTCCAACGAGTCGATAAACGTGGACGTCCGGCTGATCTCGGCGACCAACCACGACCTGTGCGAACTTGTGGTGAACAAACGGTTCCGCGAAGACCTGTACTTCCGAATCAAGGGCGCCTTGATAAACCTGCCGGCCCTGCGCGATCGACGGGAAGACATCCCCGTGCTCATCGACCATTTTCTAAAAGACGCATGCCGGCGGCACCAAAAAATAATCACTGCCCTGACGCCGGAAAGCCGACGCATGCTCGTGGCATTCGATTGGCCGGGCAATGTCCGCCAACTCAAGAACGTCATCGAGAACATGGTCGTCCTGGCCGACCCCCAATCCGCCGACAAGCTGACGCTGGACGACCTGCCGCCTGAAATCCGAACCATCGCCGCCGGCGAAACCGCTTCATCGGCCGCACTGGTGGGAATGAGCATACAGGACGCCGAGAAGCAACTCATCAGCAACACGCTCAAGATGGTCAACGGCAACCGGGAACAGGCTGCACAAATCCTCGGAATCGGCGAACGAACGCTTTACCGAAAGATAAAGGATTATAACCTTAGAGAGTGAACGTGCTCTAGCTATCTGACTTCTGTTCTTGAGGTAACGTTGTTCTTCTGTATTAGATGGTCCTCCCGCAGTCACGCGGGATTCTGGTGAGTCGAGGTCCTATGGAACGCACATTAGTCTTACTCAAGCCAGACGCCGTGCAACGAGGTTTGGTGGGGGCGATAACGCACCGATTTGAAAGAAAAGGCCTTAAAATTGTCGCCCTGAAGCTCATGCAAATTACGAGAAAGTTGGCCCAAAGGCATTACGCTCCACACAAAGGAAAGGATTTCTACGAGCCGTTGCTGGAGTTTGTGACCGCCGGCCCGACGGTCGCGATAGTGCTCGAAGGCAACGACGCGGTCCGCGTCGCGCGGACTATGATGGGCGATACCTTCGGACCCGAAGCCATACCAGGCACGATCCGTGGTGACTATGGCATGTCCAAACGATACAACCTCATCCACGGCAGCGACTCGCCAGCCACGGCCGCCAAGGAAATCGAACTGTTCTTCTCCCCAAACGAGGTGTGCCATTACGACCGTCCCCGCGACGCATGGACGTACGCCCGCGCCGGTGGTGAACTCATTTAGAGAAATTGGCCTTCGCCCGTGAATGTGTAGACGGGCATTCCGGAAAATCGTCGCACCGAAAACCAAATCGCTTTGCAGTCCAGCGATCCAGGGCGCATTCACGCAATATGGAGTTAAACCCGTGCACTATGGCCGGATATGAACCAGAAAAACACGACTCGTCGGTCAAGTACAGTGTTGTCGTGCCACTGTACAACGAGGAATCCATCGTCGAAGACCTTCACAAACGAATCAATAGCGCCACAAAAGCATTGGGCGAACCCTATGAGATTGTCCTGGTCAACGATGGCAGCCAGGACGAGACGGCCCGGCTGCTGGAGCGTCTTGCCCAGGAGAATGACCACGTGGTCTTCATCGACCTGAGAAGGAACTTCGGCCAAACGGCGGCACTACAGGCCGGTTTCGATTACGCCCGCGGCCAGATAATCGTCGCTATGGACGGCGACCTTCAGCACGACCCGTACGATATTCCTTTCCTTGTGGAAAAAATCAACGCCGGTTACGACATCGCCAGCGGCTGGCGCGTACGCCGAGGCGATAACTTCATCATGCGGCGGCTTCCGTCCTGGATTGCCAACTGGCTGATCGCAAAGGTCTCCGGCGTGCGACTGCACGACTTCGGGACAACCTACAAGGCGTTCCGTCGCGAGATCCTGAAGGATATCCGCTTGTACGGCGATATGCATCGCTTCATCCCGGCTCTTTGCGTCCGCCTGGGGGCCAAGATTTGCGAGGTGCCCATCAAGAACGCCCGGCGAGCGACTGGAAAGAGCAATTACGGTATTCTCAGAACATTCCGAGTGGCATTGGACATTATAGCCTTGCGGTTTGCCACGAAATACATGACCCGGCCTTTGCATCTCTTTGGTAAATGGGCATTGATATCCGGTGGCATCGGGATGGGCATTCTGACCTATGGGTTTATAAGGAAATTATTCGCCTGGAACACTTTCCATCTGTTTCAGCAGCATGGGCCGCTAATGGCGCTGGGCTGCATGTTGGTCCCAACAGCCTTGTTGTTCCTCGCGACCGGGCTCATCGGGGAATTGCTGATGCGCGCGTATTTCGAATCAACCGGTGCCAAAACGTACGCGATACGGCGTGTGGTTCGGAAGACCGAACATGGCGGCGACATACCTAACTAATTTGTCTTCCATAGAGTTAGGGGAATCAATGTGGCGTTAACACCGAGCCAGCCCGGATCGTTCCGTTGGTCCGGCAGTTG
>JABMQG010000370.1 GCA_013203365.1 Planctomycetota bacterium
CTCCTTGCCGTTTCAAAAGGTTCTATCAACCCTATCGGCAAAGAAAGCCATTACCCTGAAGTCTGGCAGTTACAAAGTACTAGAGTGAGGATAAAATTATGTTTTTTCGGCAGATTCCCTGGTAGTTTCACCAGGACACTAAGGCGTATATCACACGACGGGAGCACGGCCTCACGGGCCCTGGTTCACAATCCGCTCAATTAAGGTCGCCCGTCGCCAGTTCCCCCAGCCCGATGCCGCCAATCCGGAATTCCGGGGCGCCCTCCGGCCAGAGTGTAAGCATAACGCTCGTTGCGCCGGTGGCCCGGTCGAACGCCAGCGTTATGCCGGCAAACCATCGCGGCAGCTTGCGAATGATCGAAATCCGCGTCACGAGGTTCTCGCCGCCGTCAAAATCGAAGTCGTACTGCTGAAAGACGCCTAAGCGATACTTTCGGTTGATCTCGTAGTTGAACCCGGCCGTACCTACCCAACTGTTCAGGTCGTCGGTGTACCGCATGCCCAGGTAGTATCGAAGGCGCGGGTCACGCTGAACGGCCAGGCCAAGGTTGGCCAAGCCGATTTCTCTGTCATTCAAATCGTAATTCATGTCCCCCATAAGCACGGTAGTATCGGAGAAGTTCACCGCGAAATCGCCGTTGAGTGCGTTTCGCGTAATACTTTCTTCAGGCCGGTCGAAGAACAGCCGACCGTCTGCCGGCCGATCCGGCGGCCGGGTTTCGTTGAAAAACAGGCCCCACACGTTCATGCGTGCGAAATCGACGACTCGCCGCTCGGCCTGGCTGCCACGGTAGGTCTGCCACCTTTGCTTGACCCCAATCTTCACGGCCTGGAACGCCACCGGCTCTGTCTGGTCTGACAAACCCAGCGCCACAGCGACGGCTTCCGGCGTTATTACGTGCCGAAGCCGATCAATATCCAACAGTCGGCTGTGGGCACCCTCATAGACGCGCCAGATGTGCATGTTCGCCCGAACTCCGCCACCGCCGGTCAGCCAGGTCGTATCATTGTCCTCACCCAGCTCGCACCATTCGCTTATCATGCCCAGCGCGTACGGGGCCACGTTCACCGGGCCGAAATGCATAGGGGCGGTCAGCTCCGCTCTGGTTTTGTGCTGGAAGGTGGTACCGGTGGATTGAACAAGCGGGTCTTCATTATCCGCACGAAAACGAACCAGCCCCGTCTGCGTCTGGCCAGTAAACGTCAAGGCGCCGTCGGCAAGCGGCTGGCCGATCAGATGCAGCCCAACGTCGGGCATCGCTTCCGTGGTTGATGTGAAATCGTTCAGCCTACCCTGCACCAGGCCGGTGATGGCCCAGTTGTCACGCTGCTTCTTGGCGTACAGCAGCGTATCCTGATCCTTACCCGTGTAGTACTCGTCGCGGTAGTACCGCTCGAGGAAGTTCCGATCCGACAAATAGCTCAATTCTGCCTGGATCTGCCAGTCATCCGGCAGGAACTGCTTGTGCCGCCAGAGAAATCGTCCCCGATCGGCCGGGGCTGGAATGTTCTCCCTGTCTTCGGCGAAGTCGTCATCCCGCTCGTGGCTCTTCACTGCGTAGCCGATCAGCAACCCTGAACTGCTCTGCCGATCGTACTCCACGTCCGCCCCGATGGCCGTGGCCTTCTCAAATGCGTCCAGGTTCAGGATGCCGCTGACACCTTGGGGAGCTATAAGCCCCAGCACGCGGAACAGGTGCCAGTCGCTCTCGACGCCGAACCCAAATCGCCCGCTATTGCCCAACTGAACCCGCGACAGAGGCAAGTCCGCTCGCTCGGCGTCGGCGACATACAATGGCCAATAGAAAAACAGTACACCGCCAATGTTGAACGTGGAGTGATGTGCCTTAAGGCTGAAGCTCGACTCGGCCAATGGCTCACCCTTTGCGTCGTAGGGTGTCGTGTCGGCCAGGTAGCCGCTGGCGGCGCCAATGTGATAGCTGGGCGTGTGAAACTCGCTCGTGGAGATTCGCCCGTTGCGAAACGAAACCTCACGCCGGCTTAATTGACGGGCCTCGGACGCACGAATGATGATCGGTATGTTTCTTGCCGCCTGGACTATCCGCACAACGGCGTCCAGTATAATGCCGCGGTCGTCGGTGAAATCATAGTACAGCCGCGACGATCGCATCGACCGCTCGCCCGCGGTGACAATCACGTCGCCTTCAAGATATGCCCCGTAAACCCGCTGCCGGCCTGGCCGATCGGCAAGGTCGCCGCCTCCCCCGCCGGGTGGAATCTGGCTCCCAGCCGTGAAAAGCACCGCGGCGTCGGCCCTCATTTCCATGAACGCCGCCCCGCCCGGCTCGCCACGACTGACGTAGACGTTACCTTTGCAAATCACGACGCGCTGCCCGCGTGCCGCTTCAGATACAAGCTCGACACTGCGGGTTTCGTCCGCATGAAAGCGAATCAGCACCGGCGGCCCTGCCGGCGGCGCGGGGATCGCCTCGCCCGGCCCGGTCGGCTCGGCACCGTCTGGGGCCGTGGCTGCGGCAACGCCAGGCGCGCCCGGCGCGACGACCACCTGCA
>JABMQG010000371.1 GCA_013203365.1 Planctomycetota bacterium
CGTCGAGGGTGTGATGGTGCAGTACGTTCATCGTGGCCTCCATGCCAAGAAGGAAAGTCGGGCATCCACAATGAACTGTCGGCACTATCCCAATGTATGCATTAACTTATTGCGCTGCGTATTATACCCGGGTCTGCCCGCTTTGCAGGGCGTTGTTAAAAGGGCAGGCTATGTCACACATGGCGGCATCAGGATCGTGACGTTGCCGTGTGCAGATCCACGCGGTAGACCTCGACCTGCTCGAATGTGTAGACTGGCGGGGCGGCCCTGCGCAGGTGTTCGCGGAGAGCGTTAAGAAATGCCTGCGGTTTCTCCGAACTATCAATAACGACGAAACTAATGTCGAGCTTTCGAAGGATACCGTCCAGCTCAGCCGCCGAAGGAGATGATGCCAGTAGCCGATCTGATAGCCTTGGCCCTGGGCGGTCGGCCAGATAGCTGACGGGCTGTTGAGCCAAGACAGCCCCCTCTCGCTCCTGTTGTTTTAGGAAGCCGGCGGTTGGCTGCAGATATCGCCATTTCCCGTGTTGCTGCGCGATCGAGAAATCTGCCCGATGCTTCTGATAGATCAGTCGAGCAACAAGCGTAACGTTCATCAGCAGCATCACGGCCATGATTAGCTTAATGGCATTCAGCGCCAAGCTTGGCCGGCGGATGCGAGTGCCGATCCAGGTGCCCAGTTCCCACCAGCCGCTGATCAGGTAAAATAGAATAAGGGGACTTATTGGCAGGAGGTATCGTGTCCGCAACTTCGGTGAAACTACACACAAGGCCCCTATGTAGAAGAGGATCGCCACCGCACCAATCCAAGCTCCCCGCCGAATCGACTTGACGATAGCAACAAAGATCGGAAGAACCAGCACCAGCATGCAGATTGCAAGTGGCAGCCTCTGACCGTTCAACAGTCTACTCAACTGCCCAGAGGCATAGTACAGGTTCGCGATCGGATGAACCAGATAATTTGAGGCGTCCTTAATAAGGTCAAGTTGCTTCGAATAGGTTGCCGCCGTGGGGTCGGTCACACTCTTGTAACGAACGTAAAACGCGCAAAGGGTTGCCGTCAGTCCTGCCAACACCAGCAGTAGGTTCGCAATCGCGCGCCATCTCGCCCGGTTCCAGCCTGAAAGCACCAGACCAACGGCAGCGCCTGCCGCCAGAGGAATTCCCACAATTCTCACCCAGCAAGCCGCCACAAGCAGAAGTGATGCGAATTCCCATCCACCCCGAGCCGGCTTGAGCAGGCGCAGCCCACGAAGATACAGCCACAGCGCCGCCAACACTAATACCATGAACGGCAAGTCAGAAAGAACCTCGCCGCTGCGCTGAACCATCTCTGCAGTGCAACCAATAAAACACATAAGAACCAGTGCCCAATCGCGGTGCACAAGCTGACAAAGCGTCAGATAGCCGAATACTAGCGCGACTAAGGCCATAACAAGCATGACGGCATTTATCGCCGCGAAACTTCCAAGCCCAAGATGCATCATCCCCGCCAGGAGATACGGAAAGCCAGGCGGTACATGTGCGTTCAAAATTCCACCTAGCATGTAGCCGTCCCCACATGCCAGACTTCGGGCAAGATTCAGATAAAGAGCGGCATCCTTGCCGACCCACCATTCCCCACTGTAGGCTCCCGCATACACCACTGCTACAGCGAGCATGACAAACCATCGCCACGTCTTTTGCGTGCCGGCAGACCGAAAGAAGGACTGGGCGAGCGGCAATTGCGTCCGCATTGGATCATTTGTCATGCCTGTGTTCTCGAGCGTATCCATACTTGGATGAAGGATGCTACAGCACCATGAATTAAGGTCTAAGATCCGACTGGCCGGCAATCTAATGCCCACCGGTGGGATCTTTGATGTCCGACTCACCCGTGGTGCCTAGGTTATGTCGACGTAGTGCCAAGCCTGTCAAGGCCAGCGTAACCTCCAGGGTTATGTATAGCAGCCGCGTAGAGACGGTAACGACAGACGCCAAACCAGGCTCCATCAACTGACTGAGGATAACAAGGTACAGAAACTCTCGCACCCCCAAACCGCCAGGGGCGAACAAAGCCATGAAACCCATCGTATTGGCCAGGGCCGAGGCAGCAATCAACAACGGCAAGAATCGAACAGACAAATCGACAACGCTAGCGGCCAGCAACCAGAGCGATACCCCGGCCAAGATCCACTGTACCATGATCAGCAGCACCGGCGTGATGTAGTGCCTTAGGTCAAGTCGAACCGCCAGTGACGGGCGTTTCATCTTGTGGAGCACGAAATTCATCATCGCCAACATGATCCGCGGGTGGACCGCCACCGATACAGCCACCGCCAGAGATAAACACCACAGCCACGCCAGGGGCAGCCGTTGGTAGACCGGGCCCCAAAGCATCAGTGGTCCTGCCACAAACAGCCCAACCAACACCGTGAGCATCGTATTCAGCAACACGATCCCAGATCCGAGCACACTTGGCACGCCGTAACGGCGAAGCAAGTAAGTTGCCCCGACAACGCTGGCAACCTTTCCGGGGATGTACTTGCCCAGCCTTGACACCCAGATGGCCTCTGCTACCGCCGTCCAAGGTAGCCGCTGGTGCACCGCAGACAGCAATACCCGGTTTGTCACGACCAGCATCATCATGTTTGCTCCCAGTGCCAGCGCACTGAGCCCCACCAGCGGAAGCGAGAAGTGAATCC
>JABMQG010000372.1 GCA_013203365.1 Planctomycetota bacterium
CCCCAATGATGGTGCCGTGGTGGAGGTGCACCTAAAGCCGGGCGTGATGATCCCGTCGCCGCCTCGACTGAAAAGGCCGTCCGTGACATGGGCATAGACGCCGAAGGCGTCACCACCGCCCGTCGGTATGAACTGCTCGGGGCGATCAGCGACGATCAGCGTGACCTGATTGCCCGCCGACTGCTGGCCAACGCGGTAATCGAGGATGTGCACTATCAGGCCTACACACCCGGCGAACTGGTCGCCCGCGAATACCAGCTTCAGCTTCGCCACGTACCTATTGGCGATCTGGATGACGCCGCCCTGGAACGCCTGTCCGCCGACGGCGATCTATTCCTCAACCTGACCGAGATGAGGGCGATCCAGCAATACTTTCGAGCGGCCGGCCGCGAGCCGACGGACGTGGAACTGGAGACTATCGCCCAAACCTGGTCGGAACACTGCGGACACAAGACGTTTCGTTCCGACGTGGCGGTCTACGACGCCGGTGGGACTTTACTGGAGGAGATTCCCAACCTCATCAAGAGCACCATCTTCCTCGCAACCAGGCAGTTGGATAGGCCGTGGTGCCTGAGCGTGTTTGAGGACAACGCCGGGGTAATTGCCTTCGACGACGATTACGCGATCTGCTTCAAGGTTGAGACACACAACCACCCGTCGGCTATCGAGCCGTACGGCGGGGCGTCGACCGGAATCGGAGGGGTCATCCGCGACCCGATGGGCACCGGCCTGGGCGCCTTGCCAGTGGCGAATACCGACGTATTCTGCTTCGGCCCGGTGGACATGCCCCTCACCGACGTGCCCACCGGCGTGCTTCACCCCAAGCGAGTGATGCGCGGCGTGGTGGCCGGTGTGCGGGACTACGGCAACCGCATGGGTATTCCCACGGTCAACGGGGCCGTATACTTCGATGAGAAGTATCTGGGCAACCCGCTGGTGTTCTGCGGAACGGTCGGGCTGATACCGCGGGACAAATGCTTCAACCATCCCAAAGCCGGCGACGCCATTGTGGTCGTGGGCGGCAGAACCGGGCGCGACGGCATACACGGGGCAACGTTCAGCAGCGGCGAACTGACCCACGCACACGAAACGCAGTTCAGCCATGCCGTACAGATCGGCAATGCCATCACCGAGAAAAAGATGCTCGATACCCTCATCCGGGCGCGCGATGGCGATTTGTACGATGCCATCACCGATTGCGGCGCCGGCGGGCTGAGTTCCGCCGTTGGCGAAATGGGGCAAGAACTCGGCGCTGAGGTGCACCTCGATCGCGTGCCGCTTAAATACGCCGGGTTGTCCTACGACGAAATCTGGATCAGCGAGGCGCAGGAGCGAATGGTCCTGGCCGTGCCGGCGGAAAACGTCGAACCTATATTGAACCTTTTCGCCTCCGAGGACGGCGAGGCCACCGTGATCGGCCATTTCGGCCTGGCCGATCGCAAGTTACGCCTGCTGTACGAATCCCAAGTGGTGGGGGAGTTGGACATGGAGTTTATCCACGAGGGCCTGCCCCGCAGCACCAGACGAGCGGAATGGCAAGCCCAGCGGCATCCTACGCCCCCGCCCCCGGAGCAAGACGACTACACCGACACACTAAAGCGGATTCTCGCCGCCCCCAACGTTGCCAGCAAGGAATGGATCATCCGCCAATACGACCACGAGGTCCAGGGCGGCTCCGTCATCAAGCCGCTGGTCGGGGCGACCCACGATGGGCCGGGCGACGCGGCCGTCATTCGGCCGGTACTGGCCAGCAACAAGGCGGTGGCACTCAGCGTGGGGATGAACCCGTTGCTCGGAGAACTAGACCCGTACCAGTCGGCATTGCACGCGGTGGACGAGGCGCTGCGAAACATAGTGGCCGTCGGCGGCAACCTCGACCACACCGCCATTCTGGACAACTTCTGCTGGGGCAGGTGCGACAGACCCGACCTCATGGCCTCCCTAGTACGCTCGGCCAAGGCCTGCTACGATGCTGCCATCGCCTACGGCACGCCGTTTATCTCCGGCAAGGACTCGCTGAATAACGAGTTTAAGACCGAATCAGGCAGCAACATCACCATTCCGCCGACCCTGCTGATCTCCGCCATCAGCGTCATCGACGACGCCGGCAAGTGCATCACCGCCGACGCCAAGGCCGCCGGCAATTTTATCTTCATCGTCGGGCGCACCGCGGCGGAACTCGGTGGGAGCCATTACCTGAAGGTCGAAAAGCTCCCGACAGGCAACGACGTGCCGCCGGTTGATACCGCGGCCAACTGCCGAGTTCTCAAGGCGGTACAGCGCGCCATCGCCGCCGGTGCGGTCCGAAGCTGCCACGACCTCAGCGAAGGCGGGCTGGCCGTGACGGCTGCGGAAATGGCATTCAGCGGGCAACTGGGAATGGAACTGAATCTGACGGCTATGCCCGTCGGCTCGACCGATACGCATGGCCAAAGGCCCATACCCACCGCCGCTTTGCTGTTCGGCGAGTCGGCCGGTCGGCTGCTTGTGGAGGTGCCGCCCGAAAGTTTCGACACTTTCTGCCGAGCGATGGGCGAGGTGCCGTTTGGCGAGTTGGGCAAGGTAACCGACACCGCCGCCTTGGTGATATATGGCCCCGGCGGGGGGGCTAAGCCGCTGATCGACGCCGACGTGGCCGAACTGAAGGCCGCTTGGCAGGGGACGTTTGACTGGTAACTGGATTATATTTGGCAATTGGAGGAGCGTATCTGATGGCAACACCGAGGGCTTTGGTACTGCGGACGGCGGGAACGAACTGCGACAGGGAAACGCAGTACGCCCTGGAGTTGGCCGGCTTTGAAGCCCAGTGCGTGCATATTCTTCGCATAACCGAAAACCCCGCCCTGCTGGATGAGACGCAACTGCTGGTCTTGCCGGGCGGCTTCAGCTACGGCGACGACGTGGCAGCCGGCAAGATCCTGGCCAACCAGCTGATGCACCACCTCGCGGAGCCGTTGACGCGGTTCGTGCAAGCGGGCAAGCTGGTGCTGGGCATCTGTAACGGGTTCCAGGTGTTGCTCAAGAGCGGGCTGCTGCCTTGGGCAAAAGTTGACCCGGCCGCGGCCAATCGGGATGCCACGCTGGGCTGGAACGACTGCGGGCAATTCGTCAACCGGTGGGTCCATCTGCGGGCCAACAGCGACAAGTGCGTTTTTATCGGCAAAGGCGAGGTTATCTCTCTGCCGATCGCCCACGGGGAAGGCAAGTTCGTCCCGCGAGACAACAGCGTCCTCGAAACCCTGCGCGCCGGCGACCAGGTCGCCCTTCGCTACTGCGACGCCGCCGACAATACGGGTGGCGATAAGGCCAACCCAAACGGCAGCATCGACGACATAGCCGCCCTGTGCGACCCGTCGGGCCGGGTGCTCGGGCTCATGCCACAACCTGAACGCTTTGTGACCGCAACCCAGCACCCAACTTGGACCCGCGGCAACGGCCGATCGCTAGACGGGCTGAGGCTGTTTCAACGTGCAAAGCAGGCGTTGAGCTGAGACACGGCCGCTGATGCGATAGCGAGAAAGGAACTCTCTTGCCACCTAAGGCATGGAGGCCGAACGCATTTCGATGGCAGATCGCCGAGCCTTGGGACGGCACAGACGATTTGGCCAGGCGGTTGCGCACGGGTCGGCTGATAGCTCAACTTCTTCACAACCGCGGGCTCGACGACGCCGAAGCCGCCAGGGCGTATCTGACGCCGAAGCTGGCTGACTTGCACGATCCCGAAGCACTCAGTGGCGCTGCCGAGGCCGCCGAGCGGATCATTCACGCCGTGCGCAGCGGCGAAAAGATCGTGCTGTACGGGGACTACGACGTAGACGGGATGGCCGGGCTGGCCATTCTGTACCGCGGGCTGAAACTACTGGGCGCCGACGTCGGGTATTACATCCCGCACAGGGTCGATGAAGGCTATGGTTTGAATGTCTCCGCCATCGAGACGATCGCCTCCGGCGGCGCCAAGCTGGTCGTAACCATCGACTGCGGCATCACTGCCATTGCTTGCGCCGAACGGGCGGCCGAGTTGGGGCTGTCGTTGATCGTCACGGACCACCACAACCCCGGCCTCTCGACCCCGCCAGCCGATGCCGTCGTCCATCCCGCCATTGGCGGGTCCTACCCTAATCCCCACTTATGCGGCGCCGGCGTGGCGTTGAAGCTCGCCTGGCAGATATGCCGGACCGCCTGCGGGGCCAGGCGGGTTACCGAGCAGTTCAAGGCCTTTCTGCTCGACGCCACCTGCCTGGCCGCACTGGGCACAGTCGCCGATGTCGTGCCGTTGGTCGGCGAGAACCGCGTTCTCGCGTCGTTCGGCCTCAAGGGTTTGCCGGTGAGTGAACATCCTGGCCTGATGGCACTGATCGCCGCGGCCGGCCTGGCGGGGAGATGTGTGGGCGAGTACGACGTCGGGTTTCTGCTGGCTCCCCGACTCAATGCCGCCGGGAGGATGGGCCACGCCGCGCAGGCGGCCGAATTGTTGATCCGGGCGGAGGAAATCGACTGCGAGGCCGTCGCCAGATCGCTGACCGCGGTGAACGCCGAACGACAAAAGGTCCAGCAGGTTATTCACGAGCAGGCAATCGAGATGATCCTCGAAACCGACTCCGACCGGCCCGATCGCCGAGTGATCGTCCTGGCCAGGCAAGGCTGGCACGCAGGGGTGATCGGTATCGTTGCCGCCCGGCTGGTCGAGCAGTTCCACCGCCCTGCCGTGCTAATAGCACTCGACGGAGATACAGGCTCCGGCTCCGGTCGCAGCATCGCCGGGTACCACCTTGCCGAGGCTCTCACTGCCTGCGGAGAACACCTTCAGACCCACGGCGGCCACGCCATGGCGGCAGGTCTGAGGGTCGCCGCTAAGGACGTTTCCGCCTTCACCGAGGCCCTCACCGACCATGCCCACCGGCACATCGGCGAGGAAATGCTCACGCCGTCGCTTAGAATTGACGCGGCGGTCAAGCTGGGTGAGCTGTCTGTGCCGGTGGTGCGACAGATCGAATCAATGGCCCCGTTCGGCGCAGGCAACCCCCCGGTGGTTCTGGCTGTGCGCGATGCAGTCCTTTGCACACCCGCTAAGCGGATGGGCCAGGCTGGCAAAACGCTGTGCCTGCTTTTGGGCACGGGTAGGGAACGTCTTCGCTGCGTTGGCTTCGGCATGGGCGATGCGGCCGAGAACCTCATCGGCGTTCGCACCGTCCATGTCGCCGGCCAGCCGGTGATCAACCGCTTCGGCGGGCAAACGAGCGTGGAGATGCACCTGAAGGATCTGCTGTGGGACTAAGAGCGGTTTCTGGTTTCTTAGGCCTTCAACCCGCGAATCGCATCTAGGGCCGCTACGAAATCGCCAGGCGGAGGCGCCTCGATTTCTATCTGCTTTAGCGTGCGAGGGTGTTGAAACTCGATCCGGAACGCGTGCAGCGCCTGGCGAGTGATGATGGCGTCTTGCGGGTTATCGCCCCGGCCTTGAAGTTGGCTGCGGTAGAGGGGTCCTCCGCCGTAAAGGCTGTCGCCGACAATCGGATGGCCGATGTAGCTCGTATGCACTCGAATTTGGTGTGTCCGGCCTGTAGTGGGCTTCAGTTCCAGCAGTGAAAACGCGGGCCTGCCCGTCTCGCCGCCGCCGAGCCGCTCCATGACGCGATAGCGTGTCACGGCCGACTTGAACACCCCGGTAAAAGCCCTGCCGGTGCGACGGTCAACGGCGTACTTCTCCTTGATCCGCGGGTGCTGGCCGATCGGAATGTCTATGACGTCCTCATCCAGCTCCAAGTGTCCATTTACAATGGCCAAATAGGTCTTATGCACCCGCCGTTGTTCGAACTGCCGGCCAATCCGCCACAGGGCCTGCTCGCTTTTCGCCAGCAGTATCACGCCTGTGGTGTCGCGGTCGAGGCGATGAATAATGCCCGGCCTGTAGGCCTCATCGCCGACCGGCAGGTCGCCGATGCTTGAGGCGTGTTGCTGAAAATACCACGCCATGCCGTTTAAAAGCGTGCCCGTCCAATTGCCTCTGGCGGGATGGACGATCAGGCCGGCCTGCTTGTTGACGGCAATGATGTCGTCGTCCTCGTACAAAACATCGATTGGGAACGGCTCGGGGACAATGGTCTTCGTTTCCGGCTCGCGCAGGAGCATGTCGATCCGGTCGCCAGCCATTATGGTGTAACTCGGCTTGACCACCCGTCCGTTTACTGTGACCGCCCCGGCCTTGATGTAGGCCTGTAGTGAGGTCCGGCTGGCGAGTTTGCCCAGCCGACCGGCAAGGTACTTGTCCAGCCTGCGGTTGGTCAGCGTGCGGTGTATCTCGATGCATGCACGCCGAAAACCGTCGGCCTCGGCTGGTTCGATAAGCTCGGTTTCCTCGCACGGTGTGGGCAATGGTTCGTTGCCGTCGTCCGATTGATTTGTGTCGGTAAGACGTGCGCTCATTTTGCCATCCGCAGTGCAAACCAAACCGTAATCCCCAGACTTTCGTGGGATTCGAGAGGGTCGCACACCATCAGGGTCGGCTCTCAAAACCCGGACGACTACCCGGCAACCTTGTTCCACTTTCGCCGTCAAACAGCGCAAAACGAACAGCGGATCAACCCCCATTGGCTGCTGATCCGCTGCCCATTATAAACAGGTCATCTAAGAAACGGCCGCTTGACCGCTCAGCTGGCCTTCATCAGTTCCAGTGCCAAATCGGCGGCGCTGGCCGCATCGGGGGCGTAGCCGTCCGCTCCGATCTCGTCGGCATAGCTCTGGGTCACTGGGGCGCCGCCGATCATCGTCTTGACCTTGACTTGGGCTTGCTTGATTGCCTTGATAACCTCGGCCATCTGCGGCATAGTGGTGGTCAGCAGGGCGCTCATCGCCAGGATTGGGGCACCACTGTCCTTGACCGCTTGGACGAATTTCTCGGCCTGGACGTCAATTCCGACGTCTACCACAGCGAATCCAGCCCCTTGCAGCATCATGCCGACGAGGTTCTTGCCGATGTCGTGCATGTCGCCGCGCACGGTGCCAGTAACGACCCTACCCACAGGCTCCACCGAGTCCTCGACCAGTCGCGGCCGCAAGATCGTCAGGCC
>JABMQG010000373.1 GCA_013203365.1 Planctomycetota bacterium
CCCTTAATATAGGCCAACTGTCGTCGCCGATCTCCCGGCCCCGACTAAAACCCGGCCCATTAACGCTCCAGTCCTACTATAACGCGCGATCCGTTCCCGTCGCCAGCAGTCAGTTGAGTACCCAGCCCCGCCGGCCTGGCCGGCTCACCTCGAATACAGCATACCCTCATCCACCATCGCCAGGTAATTCTCCAGCGGAATGTAGTTTGCCACGCTGTTGCCCGTGCCTAGGCAGTAACCCCCGCCCGGCATGCAGACTTCCAGTGTCTCGCGAACCCGCCGGCGAATGGCCGACTCGTCCGATCGGCAAAGGAAGTCCACGTCGATCCCGCCCAGCAAGGCGATACGCCGGCCGTACGTCAACTTCACCTTCCGAACGTCCTCGATCGTGTCCTCGAAGCTGTGCTTGCCGTCGATCTTCACGTCCTCGACCAGGTCGTCAATAATCGCCTCCAGCTTCCCACACGAATGCAGCAGGTACGGCCGACCGGCTTCATGGCTCATCTTCGCCATCAGCTTGTGACCGGGCAGAATGAACTCCCGCGTGTCCACCGGCGAGATCAGCAGAGCGGTCTTAAACCCCATGTCGTCGCTGCCCCACACCATCTTCACCCGATCGAATTCAAGTATGCGTTTCAGGCACGCGCCGTAAAACTCATACAGCTTTCCGGCAATTGCCGCCACCAGATCCCGCTGGTCGAACAGCGCGTAGCACAGAGTCTCGTAACCCATCAGCCACGTCAGAAACTCCGCGAAATGACCAAACCCGCCCGACCCGATGATGCACATGTCCCCAGGCAGATTCTTCTGGTACCATTCAAGTTCCCTGGTCGCCCCCGCCGCCTCAGGGTCCGGCCAAGGGTATTTCTCGAAGTCAGACCAGCTCATGATCGGCCCGGTGTGCTCGTCCTGAAAATTCCGACCACTTTGGCGCGCCAGCCCGGCCGTATCCGCCACAGCCGCCGTATGCCGCGGCAGGTCGATGCCTACCAACCCCATCCGCACGTAATCGAACCCGCAGAACCGCTGCACAGCAATGTATCTTTTCCGTTCAAAATCCGGATCGTTCCCATCCAGGCCGGCCGTCAACGCGAACCGCTCAGCGATCGCCTCGCGTATCTCCAAGTCCTGGAAAAGTTCAATATTATAAACGCGGTCCGGCGTACCCTTGCGAAGGATATTATCCCGCAGACCTTGCCAATCAGGCTGATACGACTTCTCCAAACCTCGAAACTCGCTCATATTCACACTCCCGCCGGTACCAACCGGCATTGCCTATTCCCTTGGCCCGCCCAACGCGGCTTCCTTTACAGCCTCACTTCCCACGGCGAGGTCACGCCCAGCGACTGGCCGTTGTCGTTGCCCGATGGATTGGGGACGATGCCCAGCCTGATGTACGTCGGGTGGACCAGTTTACCCAACATCGGCAGCCGAGTCGCGAACAATCCAGCCGCCACTATGCAGCCCGCGCCCCCGATCGCCACCGCCGTCGGTGCGCCAAGCACCTTCGCCAGCCAACCTGCCAGAAGGCTGCCGAAGGGCCCCATGCCCATGAATGCCATCACGTAAAAGCTCATTACACGTCCACGCTTGTCGTCGTCCACAATCGTCTGTATAAGCGAGTTGCTCGCGGCGAATTGCACCATCATACCAAAGCCCGCCACCGCCAACAGGCACAGCGACAGATACAAGTTTCGCGAGTAGCCGAACCCGATCAGGGCTGCCCCGAACAAACCGCCGGTCATTACCATCATTCGCCCCAACCCCCGGACGCTCTTGCGAGAGGCCAGAACCACCGCCCCGCCCATCGCGCCTATGCCGCTTGCAGCCATCAGAAACCCCATCGTCTTCGGTCCGCCGTGCAGGATCTCCTTGGCGAAGACCGGCATAAGCACGGCGTACGACATGCCCAACAGGCTTATCGTCGCCAGAAGCAGCAGGATCGCCCGTATCGGCAGGAAGTCGAAGGCGTAGACAAACCCTTCCCGAAGGTTGTGCAGAACGCGCAATTTGTGAGCGTGCCGGATCGCCGGGCTGACTCGCATTGCCAGCAGTGCGCCGATGACCCCAACGAAGGTCGCCCCGTTCACCAGAAAGCAAACCCCCTCGCCCACAGCCGCTATCAACACGCCCGCCAGCGACGGCCCAGCCAGCCGAGCACCGTTCACCAGAAGAGAGTTCAACGCGATAGCGTTCGGTAAATCCTCACGAGATTCCAGCATCTCCACAACGAACGACTGGCGAATCGGGATGTCAAATGCGTTGACCAGGCCCAGCAACATGCTCAGCAGTATGATGTGCCAGGTCGCTACCACCCCGGCAATCGTCAGGCCGGCCAGCACGAACGCCTGAAGCATCGCCATCACCTGCGTTGCCACCAGCAGCTTGCGCCGGTCGATGCGGTCGGCCAACACACCGGCCAAAGGTGCCAGCAGAAACGTCGGTATCTGACTGGCGAAACCCACCAAGCCCAGTAGCAGCACCGAGCCGGTCAGCCGATACACCAGCCACCCCAGCGCAATCCGCTGCATCCACGTGCCGATCAGCGACATGCCCTGGCCGAAAAAAAACAGCTTGTAGTTCCGGTGCCTCAGTGCCCGAGTCGTCGGCCTCAGCCGCCGCCATGCCGCAACAGCGGCCAAACGGAGCCTGCCCGAGCCCACCGACGGCGAAACCTTGGGATTCATACCGGCTTTCATGGCTTGCTAAATCGTAAAGCAAAGATTCTACGGCCTTGTACTCACCCCGTCCAGACGCTGGCCCTACCGAAAACCTCATCAGGCCACTTTTGGCAGGGATGATCAGTGCCATGGTAAGGTAGTACCGGTTCATCGCTCCGCCTTCGTCTACTTTGCTGCCGGTGAGAAACGTAAGTCCTTTGGAATCAAGGTGGATCGAATATTCAGTAGGGACAGATAGTCGGCTTTTTCGGCTCTGCCCCGGCCCGGTGGCGCCGTTTCTCAATGGGCAACCGAAAATCCCCGTGCCTCCATACGCACCGGCAGTCATAATGTCCAGATGGAGCAAGGATCGGACGCCCATGAGGAGCACCGGCATTTTTTCGCCGCGGCCAAGCTGATAGCGGGCCTTACGCTGTGCTCGCGAGTGGCCGGGCTGCTGCGCGACATGGTCTTGGCGTGGTTCCTGGGTGCTTCAGGGCTGACGTCGAATTTTCAAGTGGCATTTGCAATTCCCAACTTCTTCCGCCGGCTATTCGGCGAGGGGGCGCTGTCGGCGTCGTTTGTGCCGGCCTTCAGCGAAACATTGGCTCGCCAAGGCAAGGAACAGGCCGCGGCGCTGCTGGCCAACGTATTGGGGCTGCTGGGGCTGTTATTGTGCGTGCTGTGGGTGCTAACCGAGGTGGCCCTGCTGGTGGTATACGCCGCGGCGCCGACGGACAGCGCGCGCCAACTCATTGCCGGCTACAGCGCCATAATGATGCCGTTCATGGTCACCATCTGCCTTTTGGCGTTGGGCTCGGCAGCCTTGAACTGCGTGGGTCATTTCGCCTATCCCGCAGCCGCACCGATAGCGCTGAATATATGCATTATTATTGCGGCGGGGTTTATCTCGCCCTTGTTGAGGGACCCGACCCGGCAGATAGGCGTAGTGGCCGTCAGCGTTGTCGTCGCCGGCGTGGTCCAGTTGATACTGCTGGCGTGGGTCTTGAAGGCCCACAACTTGCCGATTCGCCCGACCTTTCGCCCGATTCACCCCGGGGTCCGCCGGATCGCCGCAAATATGGCCCCCATGCTCATCCCGCTGGGCGTGCTTCAGATAAACGCGCTTCTGGACAAGTTCATCGCCCGGATATTCGCAGATACCGACACCTGCGCGACGATCACGATCCTTGGCCAAACCGTCAAGGCACCGCTTCACTCCGCGGCCGTCACGTGGATGTATTTCGGCGAACGGCTGTATCAGTTTCCGCTGGGGGTATTGGCTATCTCGCTGGCGACGGCGGTCTTCCCACTGCTGAGCCGATACGCCGCCCGCGGGGAGACCGAAAACCTCAGGGCGGGCGTCAACCGCGCGATGAGACTGGCGATCTTCGAGGGCCTGCCCAGCGGAGTGGGCCTGCTGTTGTTGAGCGGGCCGTTGGTTTGGCTGTTTTTCCGCCGCGGGGAGTACACCTCGAACGACGTCGCCGAGACCGCGCATGTGGTATGGTTTTACGGGCTTGGAATGTGGGCGTTTTGCACCCAGCAGGTCCTGCTGCGGGCCTACTACGCGCTCAACGATCGCAAGACCCCACTGAAGGTGGCCTGCAGCGTTGTAGTGATAAACCTGGCGCTGAACCTGATCCTGATTTGGGTACCTTCTATCAGGCAAGGGGCTTTCGGGCTGAGCACGTCGATCACGGCGTCGCTGAACGTCGTTATCCTCACCTGGCTCCTGCGTCGCCGGCTGGGTGCTATAGGCGGCAAATCCCTGGCTCTCAGCACGGCGAGGATTGCCCTGGCCACCGCCGCGATGGCGTTGGTCGTCTGGCAGGCGAAGCTGTGGCTCGGGCGATGGGGCGTCGGCCAGAATCTGTACGTTATCGCCGTTGCCGTGCCGGCCGGTATTGCCGTCTACCTGCTGACGTGCCTGCTGCTGCGGGCCCCGGAGGTGGGAGAGTTGTTCGCAAGCAGACGGGCCGGGGATAACCGACAATAGGCTCGGTCTCCTGGCTGTTGTGGCCTGTCGAAAAACGGGCGATAAGCATCCACGTTCCAATCGCGATGCGTACTATATAATGTAATGATTCATATTCGATCTGGATAGCGAGGAGAATCGCAGTGTTGTTTCAAGAACCGCTGGGCGAGCCATATGAGTCCATGTCGGTCGATGAGCTCGACGAGCGGATCCGCGCATGCAAGTCGGCCCTGGGCGAGCGGGTGGTTATACTGGGCCACCACTACCAGCAGGACGACGTAATCCGTTATGCCGACTTCGCAGGCGACAGCCTGAGACTGTCGCGACTGGCGGGTGAGCAAACAGGCGCCGAGTTTATCGTCTTTTGCGGCGTGCACTTCATGGCCGAGTCGGCCGATATTCTCACGTCGGACTCCCAGACCGTGATCTTGCCCGATCTGTCGGCCGGTTGCAGCATGGCCGACATGGCCGACGCTGCGGACGTGCAGACCTGCCTGGATGAGCTGTCGGCACTTATCGACGGGGTCGGGACGATCGTGCCCGTTACCTACGTCAATTCCACCGCCGCGGTAAAGGCCGTCACCGGCCGAAACGGCGGGGCCTGCTGCACCAGCGGAAACTGCCGGGCCGTGCTGGCCTGGGCCTTGCGCAGCGGCGACCAAGATGGCGCCGGCCATGCCAAGGTGTTAGCCGTGCCCGATCAGCACCTTGTCCGGGCAACCGCACTGGACATGGGCTACTCCCTGGCCGACTGCGTCGTTTACAGGCCCCATCTGCCAAACGGGGGTCTGACGGCCGATCAGGTGCGCTTGGCGACGTTCGTGCTTTGGGACGGCTGTTGCAGCGTGCACCAGGAATTCACCGTAGAGCACGTGACCCAACGCCGTCGTGAGTACCCCGGCATACGAGTGATTGTGCATCCGGAGTGCGAGATCTCCGTAGTGCAGGCGGCGGATATGCACGGGTCAACCGAGCAGATTATACGCACTATCTCCGACGCCCCGCCAGCCAGTAAATGGGCCGTGGGCACCGAAATCAACCTGGTTAACCGCCTGGCTTGCAAACACACGGATAAGCTGGTTGTGAACCTCTCCAGCCATCAATGCCTTTGCACCACTATGTATCGCATCGACCCGCAGCACCTTTGCTGGGTGCTGGAAAACCTCCGTGCCGGCCGAATAGTCAATCGCATAACCGTCGATCCAGCCGTCAAGTGCGACGCCCGCATCGCCCTCGATCGCATGGTCGGCCACAAGGGCGCAGTTACGGCCACGTCTACAGCGAAGTAGCGGCCTTGATTAGTTCGCCGCACCCCGCAGTTTCGGCAGGTCGAGCAGCTGCACGATCGGCCGACCGTCGAGCTTCATCTCCGGCGGCACCGGCCTGTTGAAAATCGGCACGTCGTGGGCGCCGGCGGTAATCAGGCCGTCGATAAGCGCATGGTCGATCTCTGGCCACCAGCCGTAAGTGGTCCGAAGCCGGTGGATCTCGCCCCAGTTGATCCACAGGTGCGTGACGCCCCATTCATCATGCAGCCGGCGGATAATCTCCACAGGGTCGCGCGTCTGTCTGGTGATATGCACCAGCTGGTCCATCTCCCACGCACTGGCGTACAACGTTCCAGTGGGGCAGTTCAACACCCGAGCGTCCCCGACCCTCAACATCCGCGCACCGGGTGGCAAAAGCCTGCTGATAAACGCCATTTCCGGCAATTCGTCGGGGTACAGTCCGTTCAGACCGGGTGGGATACCGCTGGTGAGGTTGGCACGCAATTCCAGCCTGTACAGGCGGACACCTATCAGCAAGTTCAACACGATCGCCCCGGCGAGCAACATGACCGGCGGGGCCGAACCGCCCCACCTGGCGGGCAGCAACCTGGCAGGACATAGCCGAGCAAGCCAAGCGAGCCTGGCGATGAGTCCGCCGGCGAGTATAGCCAGTGGCACGGCAGCCGGGGCGAGAAACCGCACGGGCATATGTGTCCCCATGGCCCAGATGGCCAACTGAAGGACAACCAGCCCCAGGCACAGCCGATCTAACGTCTCGGCTTTGCGACGGCTGATGATTGCCCAAAGCGCACCTGCCGCGGCCAGGACCCACAATACTGGCCCGGGTCCGCGCTCGTCCAGAAACGAGCCGATGAACAATCGGAACCTGTCGCAAATGGGTGGGGGGGCATGGCCGGCGTTCCATCGTGCTACCGACTCGTTTACCCAGTGACCATGACCGAACAGACCCGAGGCCAGGGGAAAGACCGGGTTGCCGGTGTTGGTGAGATTACGTATGAGCCATGGACTGGCAATCGCCGCACACACCACGCATGCCAACGCCAACTGACCCAGCCGGCGAGGTCGGCGGATGCACACCATCAACATGATCGCCAGCAGTGGCCCGGCGACCAGGCCGACGCTGAGATACTTCGTAGCGCACGCACCTCCGCAGGCCAGGCCGACCATCGCCGCCGACCGCCAACCGGGCCGATCCAGCCACGCCGCCAGCCAGGCGACGCCGATGGCCAGGTAGGCAAGTTCGCTCAGCTCGACGAATGCCAGCCAACTCAGGTAGATGACCATCGGCGCCGTTGCCAGCAGCACGGCCGCCGATCGCCGGCGCCAATCGTCTCGGCCTGGCAGGGCAAAACAGATCGTCACCGCCGCTAAGACGGCCCATAGTCCATGCGTGAACTTGGCGACGTATACGCCATCGAGTGCCCCGCCCTTAAGGCACATGCCAAGCAGGAACAGCATCTGTGCCCCCAGCGGGTAATTGCTGTAAGTGTTGTGTGGCAGGAATGAAATTCGGCCGGCTTCGTAGAACTCTCGCGGCACCTGGAGCTGATAAGAGACAACGTCGTACGCATCGGCCGTGATGCCCCCTACGGTCCCTGGCGGCATCGTCGCCCCCGCCAGCCAAAGTCCCGCCGCTATCGCAATCGGTATCCAGATCAGCGACGCCGGCCGTACCCGGCGGGGCAGGCCCCATCGCCTGAATCGACCGCGACACCCATACGCGCACAAGGCCCACCCGGCGACCATCACCGGCCACCATATCGCAGGCGTCAGCGCCCCGTCCGCTGCCGAGCCCGCCACCAGCACGGCAGTGGCCAGAACCCACAGCCCTGCGGCCACACTGGTGACGGCTTTCAGCCCGTCGCCGGCATTCGGCGGAAACAGCTTGTGCACGACGAGATAGCCCCACCCGCCGGCGGCGAGGAAGATTGCCACAGCCGGCGGCAAGCCGGTCAAGATAACGTAAATCGCCCCGAAAACCCCCGCATTGCCGACCAGCAGGCCCAGCGCAGCAAAAAAGCCCAGCAGACAAGCCGCGCACAAAATCCACAACGGCACCCCCGGCCCGCTAAGCGACCCACTGTCTTCATCCACAGCCATGGTGCCTATTGGACCATAGCTTGAGCAACCAAACAAGCCGACTGCCTGCACAACCGCAACACAGGCCCGCCATGAACGCGGGCACCCAGCAGTTCACGCCGGCGGGCCGGAGTTAGTACCTATCCGTCGTGATTTTTCCGCGGATGGATTCGAGTCGCACGGCCTTTGCTCCGGGTCCGGTCTGGGCCGTTTCAACTCGACAAGCCGGCGCCGGCGGGGTACCGGCGAACAGGCTTGGACGGCGAATAGTTATTTCTCCGGCGGTTGTTTTGTCCGTTGGTAGCGGGCTTGCCTTTGAATACGACGTTTTCGGCGCCCAGGAGTTCTTCGAGTTTCTTCATCAACTCCCTTTGCGGGTTGACGTACCACCTGGGGTCGCTTTGCAGCGTGGCTCGAATCTGGGGGGCGGTTAGAGGGTGCAGCTGCAAATACAACGGGCATTTGCCCTTGAACGAAGCCAGCAGGTCGCCAAGGGTCTGTACGGCCTGCTTGTTGGCGATGATGCGGTCCAGACGAAGCAAGACGCCTGCCGTGAGGGTTTCCACGGCCCCGGCAATCGGGATGACCCCATCGACGATAATGCTGGGAGCCTGCCGTTGATGATCGACCGCGCCGCGGATGAACACCATCGCTTCCGGAACGAGCAGATCGGCCAGCCGGGCATACGCGTCACTGAAGGCCAGGCACTCGGCCGAGCCTGTCAGATCCTCCACCGTAAGCATTGCCATTTTCTGACCGGCGGAACGGCCCTGCTTGATGATCGTCTGGCGGACCTGGACAATCATGCACCCGACGATGACCGGCGTGTTTGCCGGCAGGTTTTTCAGATCGGCCAGCCTCGCCGAGCCGAGGTTCTCCAACTCCCGCCCGTAGGCGGTCAGCGGGTGAGAGGTTATGTAGAAGCCGAGGGTCTCCTTCTCCGCCGCCAGCAGTTGTGCCTCCGTCCAAGGCTGAACCTTTGGAAACTGTGGGCGATAGTCGTCGGTGCCGCTGTCCTTAACGAGCAGATCGAGAAAGTTCAACTGCCCGCTGCGCTGATCGGCGGCCTGACGCTGGCCTAGCTGGATTGCCCCGTCGACAGCGGCGATCATCTCGGCGCGGTTGGCGCCCAGGCCGTCGAACGCGCCGCACTTGATAAGCGCCTCTAACGCTGTGCGATTGACGGCTTGCAGGTCGATGCTCTCGCAGAAGTTGTACAGGTCCTTGAACTCACCTGCAGCCTGGCGGCCTGCGAGGATTGCCTCGACGGCCTTGGTGCCCACGCCCTTGATGCCGGTCAGGCCGAATAGGATTGTTTTGCCGACGACGGTGAAGTCGGCGGCGGAGTCGTTGATGTTCGGAGGGCCAACCTTGATACCCATCATCGCGCATTCTTCGAGGTACTCCCTGAGCTTGTTGCTGTCGCCGGCCTCGAAGGTAAGCGTGGCGGCCATGAACTCCATCTGGTGGTGCACCTTGAAGAATGCGCTTTGGTAGGCGACGATAGCGTACCGGGTGGAATGGGCCTTATTGAACCCGTAGCCGGCGAACTTTAGGATCAGCTCGAATAGCCGCTTTGCCTCTTCGTCGTCGATTCCGTTTTCCTTGGCCCCGGCCAGAAAATACGGCCGCTCGGCTGTGATGACCTTCTCCTTCTTCTTGGAGATGGCCTTGATCAGCGTCAGGGCCCTGTTCAACGGCAGTTTCCCCAGGCTGTTGAGCACCTGCATGACCTGTTCCTGGTAGGCCATGATGCCGTAGGTCTCCCGGAGCATGTCGTCCACGAGGGGGTGCAGCGATGGAACGTGTTCGTGGGCGTGCTTGCGGGCCACGTAAGTGGGAATAAGCTCCATCGGCCCGGGCCGGTACATTGCGTTGGTGGCGATGAGTTCTTCGATTCGCTCCGGGCGGATCTGAGTAAGAACGTTTTTCATGCCGGCCGATTCGAACTGAAATACGCCGGCGGTCCGACCTTCGCAAAACATTTGGTATACCTGGGGGTCGTCGAGCGGGATCGTTTCGGGGTCGATGTCCTCGCCGGTTCGCTTGCGAACCAGTTCCCTGGTACGCTGGATGATTGTCAAGGTGCGAAGACCGAGGAAGTCGATCTTCATAAGCCCGATCTTGTCGCACGTCGGCCCGTCCCACTGCGTGATGGCGTCTTCGCTGTTGGCCTGCCTGCAAAGAGGGACAATTTGCTCCAGCTTCTCCGAGGCGATGACGATACCGGCGGCATGAACCCCGGCGTGACGGGCAAGCCCCTCCAGCTTGCGGGCGTGGTCGATCAGTGTGTGAATGCGATCGTCGGTGTCGTAGAGGTGCCTGAGGTCCGGCTCCGCGGCCATGGCCGAGTCGATCGTGACGTTCAGGCCCTCGGGCACCTTCTTGCATAGTTGATCTACCTCCGGCAACGGCACGTCCAGCACGCGGGCGACGTCGCGTATGACCGCACGGGCCTTGAGTGTGCCGTAGGTGATTATCTGCGCTACGTGCCCGTACTTGTGGCGGACGTAGTCGATTACCTTGGCCCGGCCTTCCTGGCAGATGTCTATGTCGATGTCGGGGGCCTCGCGGCGTTCGGGGTCGGTGAACCGCTCGAACAAAAGCCCGTATTTCAGAGGGTCAACGTCGGCCATGCCGAGGACGTATCCCAGCAGTGTCGCCACTCCACTGCCGCGAGGGGCTGCCGGTATGTCGCCCCGGCGGGCGTATTGCACGAGGTCGTTTACGATCAGGAAATACGAGCAGTAGCCCTTGTCGGATATAACGTCCAATTCCCGCTGGAGCCTCTGGACATACTGTTCGCCCGGCGAGTCGCCCCGGCGGCGGCGCAGGCCCTCGTAGGCCAACCTGCTTAGGTACTCGCAGTCGCTTTGACCGTCGGGCGTGGGGAAAATTGGCAGATGCGAGCCGGAGAAATCCAGCTCTAAATTGCACATCTCGGCTATGCGGACAGTGTTGTCCGCCGCCTGGGGCCAACGCGCCAGGGCCTGGCGCATCTCGGCGGGACTTTTCAGGTACAACTCCGGCGGGTAGGCGTCGCCCATCGAGCTTTCTTGAATGGTCTTGCCGGTGGAGATGCAGCAGAGTATCTCGTGGCTGGGCTTGTGCTCGCGCGTCAAAAAGTGCACGTCGTTGGTCCCGACCAGCCCTACGCCCAGTTGCTTTGCCAGTTCCACCAGCATGGGGTTGAGCCGGCTCTGCTCGTCGAGGCCCTGGTTTTGGACCTCCATGAAAAACCTCTCGGACCCGAATATGTCGAGGTATTCGCCTGCTACCTTTCTGGCGTGTTCAGCCTGGCCGCTCAGCAGTGCCGCGGGCACCTCGCCGCCGAGGCATGCTGTGGTGCAGATCAGCCCGGCGTTCAGTTCGCTAAGTAACTCCCGGTCGATGCGGGGCCGGTAGTAGAACCCCTCCATGTATGCCCGGGAAGACAATTTCAGCAGATTGCGGAAGCCCGTTTCGTCTTGCGCAAGCAGCAGCAGGTGGTAACTGGAGCCCTTGATGTTGCCGGCGCTGCGGTCAGTCCGTGTAG
>JABMQG010000374.1 GCA_013203365.1 Planctomycetota bacterium
CGCCATGTGGGCGAATGTGGCCGCTTACAACAAGCTGCGGGACGATATGCGGAGCGAGATGATGCTGAGGATTGCCCCGATCGTCCTGACGATACTGCTTGCCCTGGTGGGTCTTTGACGAGGATCGAACGATGAACACGATGAACAGACTACGTCTATCCTTGCAGGGCAAGAAAGCATACATCGCGGCCGTTATCGGCCTGCTGGGCGCTGTGGCGGCTTGGGCCGACGGTCAGATCGACACAGTGGCCCTGGTGGCCGCGGTATGGGTGGCTATTCAGACGATCTTCATTCGAGCCGGGATTGCGACAGATGCAACCAAGATAAGGAAGTAGTCCGATGGCAAAGGCGTCCCCAGGTGCAATCCGAGCGGGCCGGGCGTTCGTCGAGATATTCGCCGACGACAGCGCCCTCGTGCGCGGCCTGGCGAAGGCGTCTCGCCGTCTAAAGGCGTTTGGTGCGTCGATCAGGACGATGGGCCTGTGGATGGCTGGTCTCGGTGCTGCAATCGTCGCCCCGCTGCTTGGTGCTGCGAAGATATTCACGAGCATCGGCGATGAGCTAGATAAGATGTCGAAACGAACGGGGATCTCCGTCGAGGCCCTGTCGGAGTTGGGGGCTGTCGCCGAACTCGGGGGTTCGTCAGTCGAGGATTTCGAGAAAGCGGTTCGGCGTATGCAGGCGACGGTTCTGGACGCCAGCCAAGGTCTTTCAACGGCCGTCGATTCGCTTGAGTTGCTTGGCCTGACCTATGCAGACCTGGCCGGTATGGACCCCGAGAGCCAGTTCAAGCTCATTGCCGACCGGCTCGCGGCGATTGCGGACCCGGGCACGAAGGCGGCTTTGGCCATGGAGTTGTTCGGCAGGGCTGGCACGAAACTGCTGCCGATGATGGCCGAAGGCGCAGCAGGTATCGAACAGCTCCAGCAGGATATGAGAGACTTGGGTTTGACGATTTCGAAGGAGGACGCTGAGGCGGCGGTCGTGTTTCGAGACACGATGACAAAGTTATGGCGAGTAATGAGGAACGTCGCCTTTATTGCCGGCTCGTCGCTAATCCCCATGCTCAAGCAGGCGGCGGAATGGACGACAAAGAACGTGGCCGTCGTGGCAAAATGGCTTAAGGAGAACCGGGGGCTCGTCGTTTCGCTGTTCAAGCTGGCCCTGGCCGTTACCGGCGCGGGGCTGGCCTTGGTGGTGATGGGGACGGCGATAATGAAGTTGGGGGTACTTTTCGGCCTGGTCGTGACCGGGATAAAGATGGCCGCCCATGTGGCCTTGGCTTTGTTCTCCCCCACTGGCCTGCTTATTGGAGGGGTGGCCCTGGCCCTGGCTGCCCTCGTCAAATACTCGGTGGCTTGGGATGCAGCCAAGACCAGTCTGACCTCCACGTGGGCAAGTATGAAGGCCACGGCGTTAGACACATTCGACGGAATCAAGGACGCCATGTTTGCCGGCGACCTTGCCCTGGCCGCTCAGGTTCTTTGGGCGGGGCTATGGGTTGAATGGCATAAGGGGGCCGGCGCCCTGCTTGATATCGTCTATGACATGGCGGAAAGAATTCGGAAGATGATGGCGTTGGTTCTGCGGTCTGTCAACCAGGCGATCATCGACGCACAGGTGGGGGCAGTACAGCTCGGGGTGGCGACGAAAGCCAAAGGCAAATCGTGGACCACCGTAATCAAGGCCGACATTATCGAGGGTATGGCCGAGTTGGCGTGGTGGATTCCAAGGGCTGAAAAGCATTTACTTATGAAGGATATACGTGACCGGGCGAAGGGTTCTCTGGGAATAATAGAGGCGGACAAGCAGGCTGGGTTCAAGGCGACTGAGGAGGCTGGCAAAGAAGCCGAGAAACGCGCCGACGCCGTTTTTCAAAAGGAGCTGGACGCTGCCCGGGGCCTTACGGCAGCGAAGGCCGATGGCAACGCCGCCGACATTGCCGCCGCTGAGGAAAAGCTGAAACGAATAAGAGGCATTGCGAAATGGCAACGACTCATTACCGATGCGGCTGCTGAAGAAGAAGATTATCAAGCGATGATTGCCAAGTCGCATCAGGCATGGCATGACCTGGAGGCGAGGAAGAAACTTGGCAATGCCGGCGCTGCTGTTGCCATGTCGATGGGTTCAATCGAAACCAAGGGCACATTCAGCGCCAATGCCATGCTCGGGCTTCAGGCCGGCGGGATGAAAGACCCGCTCGTCCCCCTCACTGAACGAATCGCCAAGGGCGTCGAGGGCCTGCGGTCTGACGTTCGGGACGGTCAATCGGAGTTTGCATAATGGCGATAACATTCGAGGAACGAGTCGAGAGCCGCAGGCGCAACGTCGAACTTGGCAACGACACGGCGGAGCTGGTCTATGTGCTTACCGGCTCGTCGAGCGATGTCACGGTCAAGGCGATGGCCCTGGCCGGTTCGGCGACGACTTACGATAGTCTAATCCGCCAGTCGATTCAGATCGAGCCGGTGCCGGAAACTATAGACTCCGTCAACGGGACGGGCGTTTGGAATGTGATTGTCCGATACGGCGTTCAGCCGGCGTATGAGGCTGAGGATTGGGCGCTGTCTTTCGACACAACCGGCGGAACGCAGCACATCACGCAGGCGCTGACGCATGTCGCCGACTACGCACCTGGCGGTATCACACCTCTGGACAACGACGGGGCGATCGGCGTTGCAATGGACGGCAAGGGCGGCGGGACCGTCGAGGGCGTTGACGTCGTCGTTCCGGTGTGGAACTTCACGTTACGCCGAAAGATTCCGATCGACAACTGGACGGCAAGTTACGTTACCGGCCTGTATGCACTGACGGCCAAGGTGAACGACGCCGGGTTCTGGATTTCGATCCGCGGCAGCCTATACGAATTCAGCGCTGGCGAGGTGCTATTCCTTGGCGCTTCTGGCGACGAATCGACGGATTCTGATTATGTGGATGTGTCGTATCGCTTCTCAGCGTCGCCTAACCGGGCGAACTTCACGATCGGATCGGGAGCCAACGAGATAACCGTGGTATCAAAGAAGGGCTGGGATTACCTCTGGGTTCAGTATTGGGACGCGGAGGCGACGGACGGCATTATCAAGGTGCCTGTTTCCGCTCACGTTGAAAAGGTCTACGCCGACGGCGACTTCTCAATCATCGGGAGCATCTGACAATGGCCGATCCATTTCGCAAGGTGGCTCCAGGTGAGAGGCTGGCAATACCCGCCGCGGCATACAACACATTCATCGACGCCGCGAAAGACTTTCAAACCCGCAAGCAGAACATCGGGCAAAAACCAAAGAGCACATACCACACCGAGGGGATGGTCATGGTCCGCAACGACAGCGGGGCGGATCGTGGGATGTTTGACGTGCTCGGGATCGACACGCCGCTGTACCTGCCGGCTGCCAGCGAGCCGCGATTCCTGAACAACTTCGTCCTGAAGGGCGTGACGCCTGCCATCGCCACCCACTTCGGCCTTTTCGTCATTGTGGCCGAGCCTATCTCCGACGGTTATGTCGGCAGGGCCTACATTTCCGGGGTGTGCCCGGCGTGGATAGACGTGATCGACGCCGATCACCAATTCGTCGACGTCTACGATGCTAACGCAACGAAGCTCAAAACATACGGGACCGGCTCGGCGAGGATACTGTGGAAAGCGGCCGGGACGGGGGCAATGTGGGCGGTGATCCACCTGGTAGGCGGCGGCATAGACGAGATCCGCTTCGGTAAGCCTACCGGGGCCTACACCTCCGGGGCGACGATCACTCTTGACCCTTGCGACATTGCGGGGGTGGACAACGGCCTGGCGAATGTGACGGTGCAAGCCGGCTGGACGCTGCCGACGAATACGAACATTCCCACGACTGCAATCATACCGTTCACGCGAGCGGCGACGGCAACGACGTGGCATGTCATCGGCGACCCGCGAGAGGTTGTGACGAACCTGTATTACGATACCACAACGCACAAGCTGCAAAAGAAGGTGCGTTACGACTTCGGAGTGTTCGCCACAACGGAAAGCTCCGCGTGGGTTGACATCACTACCGCAGTCGATTGCACGGCGTAAAAAACTATGGCAGGCGAACTAGGATACGATCCTGTTACAGGCCAACTGGTCTACAGCCCAGCGACGGGGCAACTCGCCCTTGACTGCTGCTGTGTAACGGACCCTTGCGACTGCGACACAGACCAGCCAGGCAATGATGCCGAAGTTACAACTGATACTTCGGGAGCTTGCCACGCCATAGGGACATATACGGGCTACGACAAAATAGATTATGGTACTTATTGCCATTGGATATGGCGATATGACAACGGAGTTTATATCTACAGATTAAGGGTAGCGTATTTCCAAAGTTCTGGAACGTGGTCAGGCCAAATTTCCAATGACAACTATTCCATAGCTTACTATAGCCAAATACCCATTAGCGGCGTTGGATGCGTAGACAGTCGGATATCTGGAGAGTTTGATCTTGTAGGCGGCGAAACTTGTGGGGTCCAAACCGCCCACGTGGTAATCGGATGAACTGGACCGACGGGAACAAATGCAAGTCTCGCCTACTCTGCAACGCCTGCCGGACAATGCCGGACTGGGGCAAGGCACGCGGGGTGCCGGACGTATGCCCGTATGGAATCACGGTTGAATCGCTGCCGAAAAGGCCTCAGCCGAAGCCGGCCCCGACCTATGTTGCCGCTCGGCTGGCTGCCTGCGGGGCGTGCGAGGAAGCCGAC
>JABMQG010000375.1 GCA_013203365.1 Planctomycetota bacterium
ACGTTGCATTCCGTCGATAGCGGATGGGCCAGCGAATGCACCGCCCCGAGATCCTTGCGAAACGCCACCGCCCCCATCATGGCGGCCAGCATCATACCGCCTCGGGCCTCTAGGTCGCTGGGGTTCTTGACGGCGCGCTCCAGGTTCTGGGCGACCAGCTCGATTCCCTTCAGGGCGATCGCGTCGCACATGGGATGGAATATTGGTGCCGTCAAAGACTCGATATTGTGGACCAGCGCGTCCATCCCCGTCGCCGCCGTCAGATGGCCCGGCAGTGAAACGGTCAGCTCCGGGTCCAGCACGGCCATGTCGGCTATCAGTTTGGGATTGCCGATAATCGCCTTTCGCCCCAACGCCGGTATCGTGATAACACTGCTTCGCCCCACTTCACTGCCTGTGCCGGCGGTGGTCGGAATCGCACACAACGGCACCAGCCGGGCCGGAAGCTCGCCCAGCGGAATCTCCGTCAAAGGCAGGTTTGGGAACGCAACCTTCAGCCGGACGGCCCTGGCCGTGTCCAACGCGCTGCCCCCGCCCAGGCCCACCACACCGTCGCACTTGCCCTGGGTGTAGGCGGCCCAAGCGCCCTGGACGTCTTGGTCGGTGGGGTTTGGATGCACCTGCGTGAACGAGGCGTAGCTATTGCCCCAGACCTTCTTCATCTCCAGGCTGACCAAGGAGAAAGCCTCGGTCTTGACCAGCCCTGAATCAGTCACCAGTAGCGGGTGGGCCACCCCGCTACCTTTGGCGAACTCGGCCAGCATTGTGCGGGCGCCGGGGCCGAAACGAATGTCGGTGGGGAAGTCGAATCTGGCTATCTGAGGCATAAGCGATACTCCGAAGTGGGTATTACAAATCATGGGGCGTTATTCTGCCTGACGGCATTGCCAAAAGCAAGGGCCAAGCCCGCCGTCGGCGACCACGGCTTTTTGCTTGACAGTCAGGTCGAAACGGCTTAATCTTCTGCCGTCATTTTTCGGCTTGCATCGGACGGCCTCGTGTGTATTGTGAGGCGTTCGGAATGATGCAAGCCTTTTTTGTATTTCGTGTTTTCGCAAAGGTAGAAATGTCATGCTTCCAACACAGAAGAAATCAAAGTCGCGAACGAGGACACGCCGATCGCACAACGCTTTGTCTGCGGCGCATTACGTGGATTGCCCACGATGCAATAGCGCCAAGTTGCCCCACACGGCATGTGACAACTGCGGGTACGTTCGCCCCGGGTTGAGCCTAGACATCAAGAAAGAGGGCTAGTGCCATGCTGATAGGCGTCGACGCCATGGGGGGCGATTACGCCCCAGGCGAGGTGGTCGGCGGGGCGGTGGCGGCAAAAAGTTTGCTGGGCCCGGACGATCGGATTGTCTTGGCCGGGCGAGTCCTCGAAATCATACCCCACTTGGCTGGTGCCGACGGCTGGGAAGAGTATATCAGCCTGGCCGATTGCCCGGATGTCGTAGGTATGGACGAGGCGCCCGTTGAGGCTCTTCGGACCAAGCCTGACAGTTCCATCGCCCATCTGGCCCGAATGCACAAGGAAGGGCAAGTCAATGCGTTCATCTCCGCCGGCAATACCGGCGCGTGCGTGGCGGCTTGTCAGATGTACTTGAGGCGGTTGGAGAGGGTGCATCGGCCGGGAATATCCATACTGATGCCAACCTTTCATGGGCCTGTTGCCCTGTGCGACGTAGGAGCAAACGTCAACTGCCGACCACAACACCTCCTGCAATACGCGATCATGGCCACCATCTACGCCGAGCGAGTAACCGGCATAAAGTCGCCCAGGGTGGGGCTTTTGAGCATAGGGGCCGAGGACGCCAAGGGCAACGATTTGGTCAAGAAGACCCGCGATCTGTTCAAGGCACACAAAGACCTGCGGTTCGTCGGCAACGTCGAAGGCCGCGATTTGTTCCGCAACATCTGCGATGTCGTTGTCTGCGAGGGGTTTGTCGGAAACGTCTGCCTTAAACTTATGGAAGGACTGACCGAGGGGCTCTTCAAGGGCCTCGCTATGCAACTGGCCTCGGCTGACTCGAATCTGAGAATGCGGGCGGAGGAATGGTTCAAGCCTATCATGGCACGTTATGACTACCACGAATATGGCGGTGCGCCACTTCTAGGCGTCAACGGAATCTGCATCATCTGCCATGGCTCAAGCAGCGCCAGGGCGATCTACAATGCGATTCGAGTGGCCAAGGAATTCGCAACTCAGGGGGTGAACGAACTGATCACGACCCAGTTGCTCAGATATTCAGGGAACGGTGAATGACCCGATTGCTTCGAGGCGCCATTGTAGGCCTAGGTTCCAGTACACCCGAAAAGGTGCTGACCAATTTCGATCTCGAGAAAATGATCGACACCTCCGATGAGTGGATCATTAAACGCACCGGCATTCGCGAACGGCGAGTTACATCCGACGGCGAATCAAGCGCAACGCTCGCGATCACCGCGTCGAAGCGGGCTTTGGCCGATGCCGGTATGGATGCCAAAGAACTTGATCTTATTATCTGCGCGACCATTTCACCCGA
>JABMQG010000376.1 GCA_013203365.1 Planctomycetota bacterium
ATCTTTCTTAGCTCGGCCGACAGGCCGATAGAACGCCCCCACCGCCAGCACAGCGAGCAATACTACAGCGGAGGCGGCTTTCAGCCACTGTGGCATCCAGCCGTGATGCATCGCCGAGGTGACATCGCTCGTACTGACAATCTCGTCCAGTATCAACCCGCCGACAAAGCCCGTGGCCATTATCACGGCCAAATAAATCAGGCACGTTCGCTTGCCCAACACCTTCCAAACGGTTGCCACTGTGGCCGCGTTTGTAGCCGGACCTGTCACCAAAAGCGCAAACGCTGCGCCAGGCGAAACCCCGGCAAATATCAACCCGGCAGCTACCGGAATCGATGCGGTTGCGCAAATGTAGATGGGGACCCCCACAAGCATCAGCACGAGTATCTGTACCGGTCCCGGCCGGACAAAGTTCGAAAAGTACCCTTGAGGCACGGCTGTCGATATCAACGCCGCAACGGCAAGACCAATAAGCAATGTCCGGCCAATATCCCTCGGCAGCGTCACAAAGCCGTAGCTCATTGCTTGGCGGACCCAGCACCCGCCACTCTGATCGGCGCAGCATGCGTCATTGGAGTTCTTGCTGATGCCGTTTTTCTCAGCAGCGGAAACAACCAGCCCGCCAATCACGCCGCTGATCAGGGCAGCGATTGGGCGGTAGATCGCAAACACCGGCCCGAGCAGGCTGAACGTTGCCATTATGCTGTCCACGCCGGTCTGCGGCGTGGAGATCAGGAACGCCGTCGTCGGGCCCTTGCCTGCCCCATGCCTGCGAATTAAGGCTGCCACGGGTATCACCCCGCATGAGCACAGTGGCAACGGAACGCCGAAGGCCGCCGCCTTGATAACCGCCCAAAACCCCCGGCCGCCCAGATGACGCTCCACCAAACGTGGTGAGACCAGCACCGAAAGCACGCCCGCGGCCAGAAAACCGAACAGCAGGTACGGGGCCATCTCGCCCACAACAGCCCAAAAGTTCGCGGGTATCTGTGTCAGCCATTCAGGCACAGGCTTTCCCCTTCGCTGTTGGTGAAAGACCGTCTATGAAAGCGGCAATGTCCATGTCGTTGCGAATGCCCAGTCGGGTCAGGGCGAAATCGTACCGCACTGGATCGCCAGGGGCGATTTCCCTGAAGGCGTCCGTAACCTCCAGGGCCGTACGCAGGTCGGCTGTTTTTCGCCTCGTCATACCCATAGCCAGGGCCAACCTGTGCATGTGAGTGTCAAGCGGGATGATCAGCTTCTCCGGCCCCACGGCCGCCCACCCGCCCGGGTCTACCCTGTCGCTTCGAACCAGCCAGCGTAGCATCAGGTTCAATCGCTTGCACGCACTGCCGTCGGCCGGGTCGGGCAACAGGTGTTCGCACTGCCCCCCCGCCGCTTCCTTCAATTGCCCCACAAACGCCCGCAACGCAGGCACGACCGATTCATCCGTCGCCTTGAGACCTTCGCGGAAGCACGCTTGCAACGAACCGCCCCGGCCGATTACTTCCCTCGCACCGGTCAGCATTGCCAATACATGCTCGCCGGCGGCGAAGCGGTGCCTGAAACCGATCAGTGCTCCCCGTAACTGCCCAGGACTCGTTTGCATCAAGCAGCGGGCCGGACGTGGCCCCAGTATCGCCAGCACGGCTGAGACGCTCTTGAGAATCTGCGCCACACGCCCGTAGGCCAAAGAGGAGGCCACCAAGGCGACCAGCTCCCTGTCGGCTTGGTCGTCGTATTCGTAGAGAAACTCCAACGGGTCGGGATGTACGTACCGGCGTCGGTTGAGCCGACAATAGAGCCGCTCCAACATGCCGGCATGTTCCTGCACTGTCATAGTGTCACCCCCAGGGGCGGTGGCATTGAGCAGCCTACGTGAGAGCCGTGCCGACCCGCCAGGCTCTTACCAGTTCTCTCCCAACAGTTCAAAATGCGCTTGCGGATGGTCGCACGCCGGGCAAACATCTGGGGCCTGGCTGCCTTGGTGCAAGTAACCGCAGTTCCGGCATCGCCATACGACCGGGCTGTCCTTCTTGAAGACCTTGCCCTGCTCGATATTCTTCGCCAGGGCCATGTATCGCTTATCATGCTGCTTCTCGGCGACGGCAATTGACTCCATTGCAGATGCGATCTCGCCAAAGCCCTCATCCCGAGCCGTCTTGGCGAAGTCGGGGTACATTGTCGTCCACTCATGATGCTCACCGGCCGCGGCGGCCTTGAGATTATCGACCGTTGTCCCAATCACACCGAACGGGAAGGATGCCGTGATTTCCGCCTCACCGCCGGTCATGAACTTGAACAGCCGCTTGGCGTGCTC
>JABMQG010000377.1 GCA_013203365.1 Planctomycetota bacterium
AAGCTCTTTGATTTCAGCGTCTTCTATGTCTGAGTCATTCAAGAGGTCCGGTTTTGCCTGGTCGAATTCGGCCGCTTCGGCTTCGATTGGTTTGTCCTGGACTGCGCCGTGTTCGGCGGGCGTCTCGGCGCTTGTGGCTTTATCCTGGACTGCGCCGTGTTCGGCGGGCGTCTCGGCGCTTGTGGCTTCATCCTGGACTGCGCCGTGTTTGGCGGGCGTCTCGGTGCTTGTGGCTTTATCCTGGACCGGCTGGTGATAATCACGATGCGCCGGCTCGTATTCAGCCGGTGTGGCGGCCGACATCTGCTCGGCCGTGACGTGGTCGGCGGAGAGGATCAGCACGCGTAGGATACGCTCGTTCAATTGCGCATTTCGCTCGAGCTCGACGATCTTACTGGGATCAGCCTTGAAGTAGGTTAGCACGTAAAGACCGCGTCGCCGGCCTTTGATCTCGTAGATCAGCTTTCGCTCGTCCCATTTCCTCAGTTGCAGGACCTCCGCTTCGCTTCGCTGCAAGATACTGCGAATCGGCGCAACGGCTTCCTCGAAATTCGGTTGGTCCGACTCCAAGAGGAACATGCCTTCATAAGTCTTCAAGTCAACACCTCCAAGATTGGCTGCGTCTGTTAGTTATATTATCGACGATGCATCGATCATCGTCTGTTTGCCTCGCCTTGCGGGGGCCTTCCAGCCTTGCCGGGGCACGATATCTAATATTTCATTGGCCGGGACGGGCTTCTGCGAAGTTCAATTGTGTCTGTTCATCGCCTCGACGATTCCCACGGTCAACCAGTCCTCCACGGCCTGGCAGGCCTGATCGATAGCTTTGTCGGCCCAATCCAATTCCTCTTTGCTCATCTTGCCCAGCACATAGTCGGTGGCGTCGACAAAATCCGGACTCTGGCCTATTCCGACCCTTAGCCGGCAGACCTCTTCCGTTCCCAGGCATGCCAGCACGTCGAGCAGCCCTTTGTGCCCGCCAGCAGAGCCTCGCTGTCTGAGCCGTATTTCACCTGCCGGCAAAGCCAGATCGTCCAGCACGATCAGGAATTGGTCGCTTTGTGCCTCATAGAAGCGAGCCAGTTCCGCCACTGCCCGTCCGGATCGATTCATAAAAGTCATCGGCTCGACCATCACCACTCGCTGGCCGCCAAAGCTGCAATCCCACACGCCCGATCCTAATTTTCGCCTTGGCCGGCCCTGGCCCCAGCGGCGAGCGAGTTCCTTGACCACCATGAAGCCCAGGTTATGCCTCGTTAGGCGATACCGACTACCCGGGTTTCCCAGTCCGACCACGAACCGTGTGACTACCTGGGCCATGTTGCTGGCACCGAGCGTGCTACTGCTCGGTTGACTCCTCTGACTCTTCTTCCTTGCCCTTGCCGATTACCTCGGGTTCTCCGCCGGTTTCCTCACCTTCGACTTCTTCCGGCTTGGCCTCTTCGTCGGCCACCAGTTGGCAACTGGCGACGATCGCCTCGGCGTCGGTGGTGATCGTAACGCCCTCCGGTACGGTCAAGTCCTTTACTCGAAGGGTACTTCCGACCTTCAGGTCGTTGATGCGGACGCGAATTTCGTCCGGAATGTCGGTGACCTTGCACTCAACCGTCACATTCGTCAACCCAGGCGCCAGGACGCCGCCCTCTGCCACGCCGGTGGGTATGCCGCGAAGGATGAGCTGCACGCTCACATTGACGATCTCGTCGAGATTGACCCGGGTGAAATCAACGTGGATCACCTCTTTATCGAACGAGTCGCGCTGCACGGCCTTGATCAGGTAGGTGTCGGTGCTGTTGTCGAGCTCCATGGTTACGACTCGGTCCCCGTGCTTGAGCACAAGGGCCAGGTCGTGGCCGCTGACCGCGAACCCGACGTTATTGCCGCCGTGGCCGTAAACGATTCCCGGCACCATCCCGTCCGCGCGGAACCTGCGCGCCTTTCGGCTGCCGAATCGCTCCCGGCTCAGTGCCTTCAATATTTCCATGCTGTGTCAATGCCTCCAGATACCCATTATTGCCCGCACGAAAGGCTTCGGCGCAGCCGGTACGTTCAGTGCGAGTTGTTCTCCATCAGAAACAGACTGCTGACGGATTCGTTATTGTGAATGCGGCGAATGGCCTCGCCCATCAGTTGGGCCACGGTCAATACCGTCACTTTCCTGATGCCGTCCACCTTGTCGGCGGGTAGGGGGACCGTGTCGGTGACAACCAGTTCATCTATTGGCGCGGACCTCAGTCGGTCGGCCGCTGGGCCGCACAAAACGGCATGGGTTGCACCGACGATGATTCGCTTGGCGCCTTGTTCGTGAACAAGCTGCGCGGCGCTGCTTACTGTGCCGGCCGTGGTGATCATGTCGTCAACCATCAGGACGCTCCGACCCTTGACCTGTCCGATGATGTGACCGGCCTCTGTCTGATCGGCGTTGATGCGGCGCTTGTCGACGATCGCCAGTTCACCGCCCAGACGCTGGGCGTAGATTCGTGCACGTTTGACGTTGCCAACGTCAGGGCTGACTACGGTCAGGTCGGTTAGCTCCATCTGAGCGAAGTACCGGCTCATCACCGGCTCGCTCAGGAGGTTGTCCACCGGAATGTCGAAAAAGCCCTGAATTTGGGCGGCGTGAAGGTCCACCACCAGCACACGGTCAGCACCAGCGGTGGAAATGAGATTTGCTACGAGCTTTGCGGTAATAGGCACACGGCCTTCGTCCTTGCGATCTTGGCGGGCGTATCCGAAATAAGGCATTACAGCCGTGATACGC
>JABMQG010000378.1 GCA_013203365.1 Planctomycetota bacterium
CAACAGACACGGCGCACAAAGCGCACAAAGGCGAACCGCAGCAACAAGAGTACTTCTACCATTGCCGGCCCGCTCGTGTCAATGGACCCCTGAAAACAATCTCAACGGCCTCAGCCGGCGCCGCTTGCGCTTCTGCCACACACAAAAGCCACCGGCTTGTCCAAGCCGATCTGGCTTTACACCAATCCACGATATGCTATGACCTTGCAGTTAAAAGCCACTAAACAACAAGTCTTTTCGTCCCGTCAACACCCCGCAATAAACCATGCCAGAATGGCCGGCACACTCAGTCCGAGCACTATCGGCCAGTTGACCAGAAGCACCTTCACCGCCCATCGCCCCCCGCGAACATACCACTTTCGAGACGAGCGCCAATCCCCCAGCGAATGGCTCACCCACTGCTTGCACAAAGGGCACTGCTGGGCGCCATCGAATATTGCCGCCCCGCAGTAAGGACACGGCACAAGCGGCCCCAGCACGACATCCGCATCCAGGTCACTGTCGTCGGGAAATTCCCGCTTATCCAGAGGTTCTTCCGACCACGCTACCATCAGCACCATCATACCGGCCAACGCCGTCTCAGGCAAAGCAAGGACGACCACGATCGCCTCTTGAACGATCCTGCACCCGAAGAATCCGCAACCGAAAGATCGATCCTCACCGATTATCAGCCGATTCAGCGTGTATAGGGCCGATCGCCCACGTTAAGCGGGCTCTTGCAATAGAGGGTCGGCCCACTGCCTGCTAGCTCAAAGCTTGCCAGAACGCAATTGTCAGGCACCAGGAAGATCAACCCGAACTCGGTGAGGCTTTCGACGTTCTTACGGAAGGTGTTTTTCACCTCGTTCAACCCCTGGTTCGCCCGGCCGGACGGATCCTGAAGGACCTGTTGATCTGTTGTGTAGTACATGTGTATGAACGGGGTAGACTTGCCGTCAACGCTGCGATTATACGTCACCCACCCGCCCGCCGGGGCGTAGGTACGTCCGTCGACGGTCTTGACAGTCGGCTGCATGGCGATATCGGCCAACTGGCCTGTCAAGAATTGGGCCAGCCCTGAGGAGGCGCCTTTGCCGACAAGCTTGACCACTTTCCACCCGTCAAGTGCGGCGAGACTGTCCACCGCATTACCGTCGCCGCCGATCCTGCCCACCAGCGCGGTTAGCCGACCTTCTATGGTGCCCTCGACCCATTTGCCCGATTTCAACGTGCCAAGGGCCCTTTCGGTATCCCTTTGAATATCGACCTGACCATCGCGTGAATCCGTCTTGATGCGCACGGGCATCGTGGTGTCCACCCTGGCAGATTCCGGCACGAACAAGACGGCCGAACTGACCCCCCCCGCCGGCACTACAATCTCCACTTGGTCGTAGACTACCTTGCGGCCCAAAGCGCCGTCGGGACTCGGCATAGCCTTCTCTGCCTCGCTTAACCTGGCGACGGCTATCCGCCTAAAGGCGAGGAAATCGATCTTCCGAGGCTCGGTAGACCTCGGTGCGAAAGGCACCCGGTAAATCAGGTCCACGTCGATCTGCTTCTTGTCATCGAATGGTCGATTGATCTGGATTTGCCCGACCTTGTCCGTAATTACGGCCCATTGACCTTGACAGATCAGGTACCCGACCGGATAGAAACTCTCGCCGTCTTCGGTGACCAGGCGGAAGTGAGTACCCATAAGCCGCCACCAGTTATCGCCATCGCGGGCATCTTCGCCCACCGTTGCACGAACGACGTAGACCCTCGAGAACCCTTCCAGCTTCCCGGCATATTCCGCCAGCGGGTACGCCGGTGCACCGGAAGCGAAATTCTCCGTCCGCGATTGCGGATACAGTTCGCCAGTCACGTCGTACAGCACGACCTTCTTCAGCGACCCCTGCGTGCAGTTGTTGCGCGAGACTGCTTTGGTCTGCTCCTCTGCCTGGCCATACCTTGTCCTTCTAGTCGGCTCGCTCCAACTTTCCCGACGGTTACGCGCAGCCCACAATTCCATGATGATGTTATCGTGTCGCTTCGATAACGGCCGGGCCGGGCTGCGGGCCAGGCTACCGCCGCTGAGGCCCTTAACCACGGCAAGCGTGAAGCCCGGGGCGTTAATGCCCAGACCCGAAGCCGGCTGCAAGTCATCATTGTAAGGGTTGTAGCCAATCACGCTACGGCCAAACGGCAGCATCTGCACGGCAGTCATCAGCGTCCCCACCAGCAGCAGTGCGGTGACTAAGCCGAACAGCCCGCCGCCGATCCGATCGATCCACACCCCCGGCACAACGTTGCCGGGAAGATACCGGTCGATCAGCAGCCGAACTATAAGCAGCGGAATTATCAGCAGCCCGATCAGCCCTGCGGCCTCGGCCTGCGCGGGGATCCGGGCGTACAGAAACGCCCGGGCCAGCGGCTCATAGTACGTGAACGCAAGAACCGTGCACACCAAGGTGCAAATCGCCATGATCAGCGAGCTGAACAGCCCTTGCGTGGACTGAAAATAAATGATGCCCAATATCAGCAAGACGGTCACAATCGCCAGCATAATCGGCTACCTTTGCTTGGTATTCTTCGGCTGAGACACTCGGATGACTTCCTGAACGCTCGTTACGCCCTGCATCACCAGGGCAAGCGCCTGCTCCTGCAAGTACAGCATCTTGTTCTTCCGGGCGGCGGCCTTGATCTGCGTCAGGTTGGCGCCGCCGGCAATATGCTCACGAATCGGTTCGGTCATATCCAACAGTTCAAACGCGGCCGTACGCCCCATATATCC
>JABMQG010000379.1 GCA_013203365.1 Planctomycetota bacterium
ATGTTGGAGACAGCCGCCATCGACACCGACAAGTTCGTCCTGCTGCCGCCCAAGACCTGGTGGCAGGAGCAAAGCCTGTCGGAACGATTCGGTCGAGCGATATCCGCGGCACGCCGGCTGGGACTCAACAGGATTGAATATCCCTCTTCCAGCCGTAAGGCCCTCGGTTTCGTCAGCAGCGGTTTGGCGTACGGGTACCTTCGCCAGGGGCTTTGGGAGCTGGGGCTGCTGGGCGAGTTTCCGATAGCAAAGTTCGGCATGAGCTACCCGATGGATGCGGAGATGGTGCGCGAATTGGCCAGCCAATGCGAGCGAATCATCGTGGTCGAGGAGCGCCGAGGTTTTCTGGAAGAACAGATCGGCCAGGTCATTCTCACCGGCCGTCAGCGGGGATTGCCATGCGGGGAAGTGGAGCTTTGGGGCAAGGAGATGCCTTTCGGCCTGGAGGGCTTTCCCAGCACGCGAGGGTTGCACCCGTCCATTGTCATCAGCCGACTGGTTCCGCTGCTGAAGTCGATCGGCACCGTCAGCAAGATCGCCGTCCCGGTTGACCTGGCGGCGTTGGATCGGGAGATGCGGACCATCGACTCGACGGCTGAGGCAGACGTCGCCCCGCTGCCGGTACGATTTGCGACTTTTTGCCCCGGCTGCCCTCATCGCGACAGCGCCGACCTGTGCCTGGAGATCAAGAAGCGTTTTATGGAACCGGCGTATATGCGCCGCCACCATGGTCGAGAGCCGGTGGACCTGATGTTCCACGGCGACACTGGCTGCTACACGATGCTCATGTTCCCGCCGAACACGGCGCTCATGCACGACTATTCCGGAATGGGCCTGGGCGGTGGTACGGGCAGCGGGACCGACCCGTTCATCACCAACAAGCAGTTGGTGTTCATGGGAGATTCGACCTTCTTCCACTCCGGGCAGCTCGCCATCAGCCAGGCCATCAAGCTATGCCAGGATATCACGTTCATTATTCTAGACAACAGCACGACGGCGATGACCGGCCACCAGCCTACGCCGGGGGTGGATTGGGACATCGTCGGACAGCAAACGCCGACCCAGGGGATCGAGGACATTGTCACGGGCATTGCCGGGGAAGGCGAGGTGCCGGTAATACGTGTCAACCCGGAAGACCGCAAGTCGTATCGCCGGCTCCTTGAGCGGACGATTCTCGCCGATGGCGTGAAGGTCATGATCGCCGAGAAGGAATGCGGCATCATGCGGCTGCGCCGCAAGCGGCGCACGGATCGGGATATAATTCGCACCTACGGGCATCTGCCTACGGCAGAACACATGAACATCAACACCGAGATCTGCCGGTTTTGCCTGACCTGCGCGGAGATGACCGGCTGTCCGGGCCTCAAGCACGTTGAAACCGACTACGGCAGAAAAATGGACACCGATCTGACCAACTGCGTCAACGACGGCGCGTGTGAGCGAATCGGGGCGTGCTGGAGCTTCGAGCGAGTTACCATAAAGAGGTCGTGCCCGCCTCGAAACCGCGTGCCGGAGCTGGGCCTGGACGATATTCCCGAGCCCAGGCAACGACCCGCCGGCGATATGTGGCACTGCTACCTGGCAGGGGTCGGCGGGATGGGCATCGGGCTGGCGACGCAAATACTCGTCCGAGCAGGTCACAAAGAAGGCTTCCACGTCGTCTTCGTAGACAAGAAGGGCCTGGCCATAAGAAACGGTGGGGTGAACAGTCAGGTGGCCTTCATGAAGACGCCGCAGCCTAGCACCGGGATGATCCCTTACGGCAAGGCCGACCTGATCATAGGAGTGGATATCCTGGAGGCCGCCAGGGCCATGGACCCGACCGGGCGAATGCGAGTGGCATCTGCCGAGCGGACGGCTGCGGTTATCAACACCGACAAGATCCTCACCATCAGCACCATAATGGGCCGCGAAGACTTCAACCCGGACCAACTGGAACGGACCATCCGCGCCCATACCCGCGAGGATGATTTTCTGGCGCGGAATATCTCTCGAATCTGCGAGAAGTATCTCGACAGCAAGATATACGCCAACATCATGATGCTGGGATTCGCTTTCCAGAAGGGGCTGATCCCGGTGTCCATGCACTCTATAGCCTGGGCTATCAAAGACACTATCCGCGCCGACTTCAAGAAGAACCTCTACGCGTTCAACATGGGCCGAAAGCTCCTGGAAGAACCGGGCCTGTTCCAGGGTCCCCCGCAACGCAAAGGCTGGGTCGAAACGCTCCAGCAACGTTGCCGAGACACCGTGCGCCGATACTGGCGAGGACAAGCCAAGGCCGAGGCGCTGCGGGAACTGGCGACCAGAACGGTTGAGGCACTAAGCGAACTGGATGAATCGATTAAGCGGGACGTCGTCGTCCGCCTGTACGACTGCATGCGATGGGGCGGGCAGGCCTACGCCAGACGCTACGGCGAACAGATTATCCACGTATACCGCCAGGACCGTGCCGAGTTCGGCTACGCCGCCACGCTTGCGGCAATACATAATCTCGCCGGCGCCATGCTCATCAAGGACGCCGTATTCATCGCCGAACTGGCTACCAGCCCGGAAAAGTACGCCCGCGACCGCGAGAAATACAACGTCAACCCGGCCAAGGGCGATCGGATAAGCTATCGGCACCTCCTGCCGATAACGCTGAAGATCGGCTCGCGCGAACTGCATTTCGACCTCGCCGCACCAGACTGGGCGTTAAAGCTGCTTAAACGGATGAAGTGGCTGCGGGTCGTTTTACCGATGTGGCACCGAAACGAGCGAAAGTACCTGGCGCAATATGAGGCCAGCTTGGCCGAGTTCGCCCCGACCGACGATCGGCTCTACCATCTCGGCCTGACGATGCTCTCGGAGGTCCGCTGCATAGCGTGCACGAACCCGACGTGCCAGGAAATCGGCTGCCCGGTGGACAGCAAGATTCCCGAGTGGATCGAATTGGCCTATCGAGGCGACTGGCGAGGGGCAAGCGATCGGCTGCACGAGAGAAACAACTTCCCCGAGTTCACTGCCTCCATCTGCCCTGCACCATGCCAGCAGGCCTGCAAGTCGGCTATCGGCGGCTATTCGGTGCAGATTCGCCAGACAGAGCGCCAGATCGTCGAAAAGGCCTTCGCGGAAGGTTGGATCTCGCCTCTTCCGACGGCAAAATCCACAGGCAAACGGGTGGCAATCGTCGGGTCAGGCCCGGCCGGTTTGACGACGGCCCAGCAACTGGCTCGGGCCGGGCACGCTGTCGTCGTCTTCGAGAAGGATGAACTGCCCGGCGGGCTGCTGCGATGGGGAATACCCGAGTTCCGACTGGAAAAAGGCTCAATCGACAGGCGATGCAGACAACTGGTTGAAGAAGGCGTCGAGTTCCGAAACGCCGTGGAAGTCGGCAAGGACGTTTTAGCCGCAGACCTGATGCGTGAGTTTGACGCCGTCTGCCTGGCGACGGGCGCGCCGCGGCCGAGGAATCTCAACGTTGCCGGTCGGGAATCGGGCGGGATCCATTATGCGCTGGATTTCCTTCGCCGACACAACGATCTTGCCGCCGGCCGGGGGACAGTTGCCGACCCCGCACTCGCTGCTGCGGATAAGACCGTGGTGGTAATCGGCGGGGGCGAAACGGGCAACGACTGCGTCGAAGTCGCCCTGGCGCAGGGGGCAAAAGAGGTGCATCAATTAGAGATTCTGCCAAGGTGGCTCGTGAGCGAGGACCAGACGCACACCAGGTCCAAGAACGTACGCCGGCAGTGGACGGTGACAACGAAGCAGTTTGTCGGCAACAGCTCGGGCCTGTGCGGGCTGACGGCTGCGAAGGTCCGCTGGGTGCACTCGGCCAACGGGCCGAAAATGATTGAGGTCCCGGGTGCGGAGTTTTCCTTCCAGGCGGATATGGCCCTGCTGGCGCTGGGTTACGATGCCGCGGTGGACCGGCAATTTGCCGAGCAGTTCGGCCTGCAAACCGATAGCCGGGATAAGCTCGTGCTGAAACACTTTGCCACTTCCGTCCCCGGCATCTTTGCCGCCGGCGACCTGGCGACCGGCTCGGCACTGGTCGTAAACGCCATCGCCAGCGGGCGAAAGGCGGCTGAGAAAATCGACGAATACCTACGGCAGCATAACGCATGAGATGCCTACTTGCCTGCGAGGCGAACCATGCCCAGAGAATCACAACAAGCCAAAAAAAAACGGGCCGCCGAGATCATGGCCGTGTTGCGCAAGAGCCATCCTGACGCCAAGTGCGCATTAAATCACCGAACCCCCTTACAACTGCTGGTGGCCACGATACTGTCTGCGCAGTGCACCGACGTGCGGGTGAACATCGTGACCAGGGATCTGTTCGCCAAGTACAAGACCACACTGGACTACGCCGACGCCCCGCAGGAGGTTCTCCAGGAGGAAATCCGCTCGACCGGCTTTTTCCGCAACAAGGCCAAGAGCATCAAGGCTTGCTGTGAGACCCTGCTGGAAGTGCACGAGGGCGAGTTGCCCCGGGATATCGACGCTCTGGTCGACTTGCCCGGCGTGGGGCGGAAGACCGCCAACGTG
>JABMQG010000380.1 GCA_013203365.1 Planctomycetota bacterium
ATCGAGCATTCTGGCCACGGCCCCGGCGGCATCGTTTGTGTGCAAGGTGCTGAAAACCAGGTGACCGGTCAGGGCAGACTGGATGGCCATCTGAGCGGTATCGGCATCACGAATCTCGCCGACCATTATGATGTCGGGGTCTTGTCTGAGCACGTGTCGCAGGCCGCTTGCGAAAGTCATGCCTTTCCTGTCGCTTACCTGGGTTTGACTGATACCTTCCAGCCGATACTCGATAGGGTCCTCCAGCGTGAGGATGTTCATCTGTTTGCAGTTGATCTCCTGCAAGGCGGCATACAGGGAAGTGCTCTTACCGCTGCCGGTCGGCCCGCTGACCAGCACAATACCGTGGTCCATGTGGATTAATCGCCTGAATGACTCCAGAACGTTGGCGGGCATGCCCAGTTCGCTCAGCTCGTACAGGCGGACGCTCTTGTCCAGAAGTCGAATGACCACTCGCTCCCCAAAGCAGGTGGGCAGCGTGGCGATGCGCAGGTCCACGACACGGTCGCCAACCTCTACTGTTGCCCGGCCATCCTGGGCGAGTCGTCGCTCAGCGATGTTCAGGCCGGCCATGACTTTGATTCGGCTGACGATCTCAGGGTGGAGGCCCTTTGGTGGCGAGAAGATGTCGTAGAGCACGCCATCCAGGCGGAACCGCACGGTGAGCCGATCCTCGTAAGGCTGAACGTGCACGTCGGAGGCCCGGCGTTTGACGGCCTCAAAGAGCATCAGGTTCACCAGCTTGATAATCGGGGCCCGCCTGGCCACGTCGAGAAGGTCCTCGTTGCCGCCGACCTGCTCGAGTTCCCGCATGACCTCATTGCCGTCGAGTTGTTCTATTACCCTCTCGGCATCGCTGCTTCGCTGCTGATATGCGGCGTTTATCGTGCGCAGTATCTCATCGCGCGGCGCGAACAGAACGCTGAGGGGCTTTTTGTTGTTGAGCAGATTGGCCAACACCTGTAGTTGCTGCCACTGCGCCGGGTCGGCGATAGCCAGCGATATTACTCCGTCCGTCGAGGCCAGGCCGATGACTGCGTGGCTGCGTGCGTAAGCGATGGGCACGTTGTAAAGGAACTCGTGGCTGACCGGCAGGCCACTGAGGCTTTCGGTGAAGCCGACCCCCAAGACCTCGGCGGCAGCCGCCGCGATCACCTCGGCGCTCACCTGGGCCTGCTGTGCACGCGCCAGGCTGCAACCTCCGTCGCCCTCGGCCAGCAGGGCTTCCGACTGACCGTTCAACCTCGATCGCAGAGCGGCCGCGAATATGTCGTTCACAAGTGCCATTTCGAGTTTCCTGTCAAAATGTCAACCGAATCGGAACATCAGATGACTATTCCATAATCACAGGGCCGCTGGATGGATAATCCGAAGGCAGCCGGGCCAGCTCCCTGTCGCTGCGCGACAAATACTTCAAGTCCTCGAACTGGTCGTCCCGGAGTATCACCGGCCGAATGAAAACGAACAGTGTGCTGTTGGCGGCGTTCTTGGTTCGGCTGCTGAACAGATACCCAAGCAGCGGGATATCGCCAAGAATCGGCACCTTGGTAATAGATTCGCTTGAATCCTTTCGGGCGAGCCCGCCGACGATGACGGCATTGCCGTCCGGGACGGTAACCTTACTGTTGATTGTGTTTTCCTGGCGAGGCGGCGGGATTCCGGCGCTGCCTTCGCCGGTGAAACTGCTGAGCGTTACGGAATATTCCAACTGGATATAATCGCCCTCGCTGATGTGAGGCGTGACGCTGACGCTCGTGCCCGCCTGGGCGTAACCGGCAAAGCTGGTGGTTGCAACGGTCGTTGATGCGTTGACGCTGGTAAACGGGGCACCCGATTGGCTGGTCAGCGTAGCGGAGGCGTTGTCGTTGACCAGGATTCTGGGCGCCGACAGCACATCAGTCCGCCCGGTGCTGGCCAGGGCCCTAATCACTACGTCCGCCACGTCGGAGCTGAGCAGCGTGGCGTTGAAGCCCACCCCGGGGTTCATGGCAAGCCTTCCGGTAGCAGGGGCCACCGCGCTTAGGCCGAACGAGCTGAACGTGAGGTATTGCGCTTCCGAACCTATCTGGCCATGGCGGGAGACCTCTATCCCCATAGAGAAGTCGTTGGAGGTGTCCATCGTGACCAGCGTCACTTCAATCATCACCTGCGGGCGGCGCTTATCGAGCACGGAAATCAGTTTCTCGTAGATTTTCTGCACGGGCGGCTGTGCTATAACGATAATGGTGTTCGTATTGGTATCGGCAGTCACCGATGCGTTTTTCTTTCTTACCGTCGTAGCGGCGGCGTACGTGCCCTTTTCGGTAGGCTGTGTGGTGGCCGAGGGGGCAGTCTTCAGCATCGGCGGCGCGGGCGGCTCGCTGCCGGCCGGCGAGGGCGGACTGTTTGGACCGGTGAACTGCCCGGCCTGATTGCTCGCCGATTCCAGGTCCATCCGGCTTGTCAGGCCCGTCATGCCTTCCTCTCCGAAGTCCATGGCCTGGATTGTCGCTAGGACCTCGCCGGCCGTGGTGTTCATCAACTTGTAGAAGCGCAGTTGCCCAAACTCCGCGGCCGACTCGGACCGGTCCAGTTGCTCTTTGAGGGACGTTATTTGTTCGTGCACGCAGAGCGGCGCCGATACGATCAGTAGACCGGATTCGGCGTCGGTGGTGGACTTGTAAAGCTTCAGTACGGCCGGGTCTTCGATCATGTCGTTCACGAGCCTCTCCACTCGGCTAGGGTCTATGTGCATGAATTGATATTTCCTCGTCTCAATGTCCGGGGCCACGTCCAGCTCCTTCAGCAACGAGGCAATACGCTCGTGAACCTTCTCGGGGGCCTCGACGATCAGGAGACCGGACTCTTCGTCGATCACTGAGTTGTAGGTCTCCTTTAGCTTTGTGAAGGAGATTAGTTTCCTGATGAGGCCGTCAATTCTTTGCGGCAAGACGTGTTGAAAACGGTAGTTGCGGGTCTCGGTTTTCTCTGGGACGTCCAGCAGGTCCATAAGCTCCAGTGCGTCCGCCTCTGCATCCGCGGTAAATACTACCGCAATCCGGTCGTCCAACGGCACCAAGGCCAGAGGGGCCGGCCGTTTGGGCCCGCGAACGCGGTCCTTCGCGGAAAGAAGATCGGTCACCTGCTTGGCCAGGTCCGCCGGGTTGCGATGCTCGACTGGAACGAATCTAACCGTAACCTTCTTGCCAGGTCGATCGACCAGTTCGAGCACCGTCGAAATTCGCTTAAGGTTGGCTCCATAGTCCGAGACGATGATCATGTCGGTGCCTGAAACGCGGAACAATTTGCCGCCGGGCTTGCTCATGAACGGCTGTATGGCCTTGTCCGCGGCGTCCGGCAGCACGTGCTTGAGCAGGAAAACCTGGGCGATGGGCTTCGCGTCAGGCGTGGCCGTCAAGCTGGCCGAGTCTTGCTGAAAGTCCCCGGTGATCGACAGCAAGTCGTTGTTTTCTACGATTCTCTTCCAGCCCGGCTGATCGGCATCGATCATGGCCAGGCCCACTATTTTCAGTATGGTCTCAAACCACCCCATCAGGGAGTCTGTGGGGATTCTCATCGGGGCAATAATAGTGATCTGCTTCTTGCCTATCACCTGATCGCAAAGGATGTTTATCCCCATGCGCTCGGAGATGTAGTCTATCAGCAGTTTTACCTCGACGTTTTCGGGAAAACGCAGCAGGATCGTGTTATCTTCATCCTCCGTAAATGAAGCCTCTTCGGCAGTTGCCGGCTCTTCGGGCACCTGGGCCGGGCAAAGAGGCGCCATCACGGCAATTGCCGACAATAAGAGTATTATGCGACCGTAGTTCATTTTCCGCCCCGTTGAATAAGCTTTCCCCATGTTATCCGACCTGGCCGAATGAGGCAGGTCACACGCCACAGCACAGTGATCCCAACAATTGTGCCAACCTAGTTTTGCCTGCCTGCTTGCAACCGCTGCAAGACATGGCTGACTTGTTGACCGATCAGAGCACCTATCGCAATTCTGTAGCCCCCAGGTCGGCTACGGCTTCGCCCGGCTTCGTGAGGCCACATCGGCAGACCCACTGGGTTTGCCCCCCTTGGCCTACTTTGCCAGGAGAGTCCTTCGCACGACCTGGAAGGCTACATTGAACCGTTTTTGACATTCGCATTGCAAAAGTAACTTTGCCTGTTCGATTCAGTCCGAAACTGCTTGGCAATGCGAAGATCAATAAGTGCTTTGGCTGCTCGGCGAGTCAACCATTGGCACAGATTTCCAAACTATCCAGCCGACCGTGGGAGCGAGGCGAACACTGATGAACGCCTCGCCCCCCCCAAATTCCGGCGGCCGGCCGACTGGTGTAAA
>JABMQG010000381.1 GCA_013203365.1 Planctomycetota bacterium
ACATAAGCAAAGAGACACTTCACCTCACCCGCCGATAGTAAGGCCGAAAACAAAAAACAAAAAAAGGCGGCAGTGGGATTCGAACCCACGCATAACGGATTTGCAATCCGCCGCGTTAATCCACTTCGCCATGCCGCCGTAGGCGCGTGTCAGGCCACCGAGCCACGCGTCCATGACCCATAAGTATACGGAAGAAACGTAGCTTGTCAATCTTCGCCCAGTGTTTTGGTGACCTTTGCCTCCAGTTGTTCGAATTGCGGGCGACAGAAGCCGGAATTCTGGTTTTGCAGGCGAAGCTGTCGCAGCCTGACAGCCAGGCGATGCAATTGTTCGTGGTCGCCGACGACGGCTTCGTAGAGGCATTCAGCCTGGGCCAGTTGGCAGGACCACCACAACTGGGGCTGTTTGTCTGGATCCAGGCCATCGAGCACCTGCTGGTACAGTTTTACTGCCTGGTCGTATTGTCGGCACAACCAGTGGCAACGTGCCAGGCCGATGAGGTTCCCGGCGTCGTCGGGTCGCTGGTCGTGGAGCGAGTTGAAAAACTCCATTGCCTGTCGGGTTTCCCCGGTCTCGGCCCACGCCTCGGCCAACATTTGCCTGTAGTGGTACTTGGCGGGTTCACTGAGCGAGGCCGCGGCGCCGTTCGCCGCTTCGGCGAACAGCCGATACACTTCTCGCCAGCGTTGGGAGGTTTCATCGCCCGCTTCGGCCGGGCCGGGCGAGCATCCTAGCCGGCGCATGGTCATTGCGACCCGGCCGAGCGTCACGTCGGCCTTGCCTGAGCGTGAGGCCAAGAACCTTTGGACCGCTTCGGTCGCCCGGGCGATCTGTCCCTGTTCCAGCAGCAGCTCGATTTCGAAGACGTCCGCCCGCTCGATGACGTCATGTCGTTCGGGCCAGCGGAGGGCCAGGCCAGTGATGTGCACGGCCGCTTCGTCGATGCTGTGCAATTCGGTCTTCAGCAACTCACCTACGCGGTAGTCGGCATCGGCCCCTAGCTTCAGCGGCATCGCGGCGGCATCGGCGTTTGTTGCAGCGTCGGCTGCCCGGCGGGCGACGCCGGCGAACAGGCGTAGTTCAGCAACCAGGGCACGGGCACGTTCCGTTCGCTCCTGACCGGTCAGTGAAGCCAGTTGTCGCAGGTGAAGCGACAGTGATTTGTTGGCTGCGGGCAGTGCGTCCGGTGAATCAGCGGGGACCGACTGGTACCATCTGATCGCCTCGTCCAAATCGCCGAGGGCCTCGTACTGCATAGCCAAGGTGTAGAGATGTGTTTGGGCCTGTGGAGTATTGGGCCATCGGTCCATAAGGATCCTGATTATTGCCACCAGCTCGCGGTGCAGGGCCGTTGCCGCGGGCAGGCCGTCGTCGAATATTTCGCGGACTCGGCCGTGAAGGATAGCGACGGCATTGCAGGCGGCGGGGAGGGCGTTTGGCAGGTTGTAGAACTGCTCGGCATATTGGCGGTATAGGCTGGCCGACTCGGCCCTCATAGGCCAAGGCCCCTGGCCGGCGAGCGTTCGAGCCAACAGCAACAAGGCCGGCGGGTAGAATTGTCCGGTCTGTTCAGCGCGCCTGGCGGCATCCTCCCCCCGCCGAATCAGTTCCCGGAGGCATCGAACGGCCTCGTCCGGTTTTTCGAGCCCGATGGCCAGTGCCTTGGCGTAGACGAGCGGGTCGGGCAGTGTGGAAAGATCGCTGGCGTCGAGGTAGTGTCGCCCGATGAGTTTGGCGAAGACATTGGAGTAGGCGGGATAACGGCCTATAACGTCGGCGAAGGCCTGTTGCGATCGGCTTCGCAGTGCTTGGGCCTGGTTGAGGTCGGACGCAGCGACGGCTTGGCCGTGCAGGCGGTGGATGTAGTTCAAGAGGAACGCGGCCTTCAACTCGATTCCGGCCTGGCCGGCCTTGTCGGACAGCAGCAGGCCTCGTTGCATGAAGGCCTGTGCCAGCTCTTCCGCCCGTTGCCACTGTTGGTCTTTGACGGCCAACTTGGCCAATTCGAAGATCGACTGCAGTTGGGTGGCCTTTGGTGCGTCGGCCAAAGCGGCGGCGGTTAGCCACTTTGCCGCCTGCTCGTGTGCGTCTGTTTGGCTGGCCGCCATGCCCGCCAGCAGGAGTGACCGGTATTTCTTTTCACTGTCAGTGGTCTTGTCGTTTTCGGCGATGGCGGCCGCGGTTGACATTGCCGCATCCAGTAGGTTGCGGCGGCGGGCGAGGGGATCGTCGGCGTCTTGTCGGCCGGCCAGTTCGCCCAAGGCCATTGCCAAGTGGAACCGCACCCAGGCTGAATCGTATCGCACAGCATCGATGACGGTCTGGAGTTTTTGTGGCCAAGCTACGACTACCAGCTTGATGTCGCGATTGGCGAGGTCCAATTGCTCGATAAGGTCCCGGCCGAGGTCATCCAGCACGGTCAGCGACTGTTCCGCGAGGTCTCGCAGCTTCTCGGCGTCGGATTTGTCGCCAATCAGATATGACAGTCGGTCGGCATAGACGGCGGAGCCGACCAGGCCGATTGCATCACCGAGCATTAGCCGGGCCCGGTAGTGTTCAAGCAAATCGGCCGGGGCAGAAGCACCGGCGGTCTGTCGGACGAGTTCGTACAGTTGTGCGATAACCTGCTCGGCGAGTTCTTCCCGTCTTGCGCCGCTCGCGGCGCTGGCCGCTTCGAGTCTTGCCTCGATCGCGGGACGATCGACCGGCTGGGCGGTCGCCGGTTGGGAAACGGCACCAGCCAGACATAGGGCCAGGGCGACGATTATCGTTTTCTGTGCCGGGTCCATGGATCCTCTATTGCGGGAGGATACACGGGTGGACAGGAAATGAAAAGCGGCGGGCCATTCGCCAGGATGGCCCGCCGCTCTGTAGTGCTATTGGATGCTGCAACGCAACCTACGGACGAACGCTTGCGAATCTTAGCCATCCGCTCGTTTTTCTTCTTCTAGTACATTTCGTCCATTCCACCGCCTCCGGCGGGCATAGCGGTTTTTTTCTCGGCGATTTCGGAGACTATCGCTTCCGTGGACAGCAGCATGCCGGCGACACTGGCGGCATTTTGCAGGGCGGTTCGTTCCACCTTGGTCGGCACGATGACGCCGTCGGCTACAAGGTCGCCGTACTTGTTTGTCATGGCGTTGTAGCCAAAGTTGACTTCCTCGCTTTCGCTGACCTTGGCGGCCACGATGGACCCATCGAGCCCGGAGTTGATCGCGATTTGCTTGATCGGCGCCGGCAGTGAACGTCGGACGATCTCGACACCGGTTTTCTCGTCGCCGGTGAGTTTAAGCTTGTCGAGCGCCTTCATAGCCCTCAGCACCGCGACCCCGCCGCCGGGCAGGATACCCTCTTGTGCGGCGGCGCGGCATGCGTGGAGTGCGTCTTCGACGCGCGCCTTTTTCTCTTTCATCTCGGCCTCGGTAGCGGCCCCGACGTTGATTTGTGCCACGCCGCCGGCCAGCTTCGCCAGTCGCTCTTCCAGCTTCTCGCGATCGTAATCGCTGGTGGTGGCGTCGATCTCTCGCTTGAT
>JABMQG010000382.1 GCA_013203365.1 Planctomycetota bacterium
CGCATCGCCACCTGCGTCTCGACAATGGAAACCCCCGCTTGGCCATCACTGAGCCAGTTAATGTCGGCTTCGATCGATTCGGTGGCTGGGGTGTCCAGCCAATCGCCCACTTGGAGCCGGCTGCCGGGGCCGCAGACCAAGTTGACGCCTACTCGGGTCTGCTCCCGATGATCCAGCCGGCACGAACCGGTGATCGAGCCGGCAAGCTTCACGTTCGCTAAGACCCCGGCCAGGGCCGGATGGAGCCTGCGCAGGCTGTCAAGGTCGCGTATGTCCAACTGGGCGGACCAATCCGTGGCGGCCAGTTCGCTACGAACCTCGCCTTCCACGACGGCCCGGGTCCCCTCAGCCCATCGCGCCAGCACATCGCCTACGTTGACCAAGACGCCGTGAGCGATCAAGCGATTGTCGCCCAGTTGCAGTTCGGTGGTATCAAAGACGAATTGCTGGCTGCCGATCTCGCCCGAGGCCTTAGTTGCCAAACGCAAAGGCTGACCGGCCGGTTTGACCTCGCGGCCGTCGATCGACATTGATGCTGCCGTCGCGTCCAGCTGCACCGTCGCGTGAAGTTGCTCTTGCGACCGATCGTACGCCACATCTACCGCCACTTCGCCGGCCATAGCCGCGCCATTGCCTGCCGTCACCGGCCTGATATACCGCGGGTCGATCTTGCCAACCAGGCGCATTGACTCCATGGCCAGCCACTGCCGCCGCAGCAGTGACGTGTGGAACCTCGCGCTGCCGGCCAGCTTGATCCCGTCTGCATCGACCTCCAGCGAACTGGCCGTCACCATATTCGTCGCCGGATCGACGTCTACCTTGATGTGCAAGCCGATCCGGTCAATTGCCGTCATCATCGGCTTGGAAAGCGGCTCGAGGCCAAGGCCAAGAACCTCTATATCCAGTTGGCCCGACCTGACCCCGCCTTGCCGGACGGGCAGTCGCAGTCGCCCGCTACAGGTCCCCGCCACACGGCGCAGGGGCAGTTTGCCCATACTGATAGGGTCCAGTGCCTCCAGGTCCACGTTGCTGAAGCTAAGTTCCAGCATCCCCTCGCTGCGGTTCGCCGCCGGGCCTGTCCGCACCGCCTCCATGCTGATCGGGGCAGACCCCGACGGCTGAACAAGGCCTGCCGACATCGTTACCACGGCGAACTGGCCCCACGGATCGCCCCGCACTTCCACGCCGACCGCCTCAAGACGCAACGGCTCGGGTCGGCCGGGCAAAGACAGCTCGGCAACCGCCTGGCGAACGCTGATTTGCGTGGTTGTCACGTCAAAGTCCGGCATGCTAAGTTGCTGGATGTTGACCCGGCCCGTCTGGTCGACGGCCACTCGCAGGTGCGGCGAGTGGACCACCATCCACTTGACGCGTTTGTGTATTGCCAGCCGAAGCGGGCTGAAATCCATGCCGATGTGCGGAACCGTCAGCAGCGCCTCTGAGCCGAAGCCGGCCGGGTTGGCCACCGTCAGCGAGTCGATTCGGACACCCTCGCGCCAACTGACCGTAAGCTCCCCTACCGCCACGGCCGAGCCGATCTGGCGGGTGAGTTGGGCTTCCAACCAGCGTTTCAGCCGGGCGGTGGGCAGCCACCAGGGCAAGGTGGCATACAGCACTACCGCCAGCACGGCCAGCGCAGCGAGGAGACGCAACAGATGTTGCCACCAGCGTCTTTTAGTAGGGACTGTTTTTCGCGGGTTGTGGGGCGGCATCCTAGATGTTGAACCGAAAGTGGACTATGTCCCCGTCCTTTATGACGTACTGCTTGCCTTCCAGTCGAAACTTGCCGGCGGCCTTGACCGCCTTTTCGTCGCCGCCGGCGGCGAAGACGTCTTCGTAGGCCATGATCTCGCCTCTAATGAATCCGCGGGCGATGTCGCTGTGTATCTGATCGGCCGCCGTCAAGGAGTCGGTGCCCGCCGGCAGCGGCCACGCACGGCATTCCCTGTAGTCGACCGTGAACATGCTTATCAGATTCAACTTGCGGTAACAGGCCTGAATCAGCCGATCCCGCGCCAGCGCCGCCAGGTTAAGCTCGCCGAGGAACTCGGCCCGATCGGCCTCGCTCAGTTGCGCCATCTCTTCCTCGATCTTCGCCGACAGCCGCAATGCCGTAGCGCCGGCGATCGGGTCGGTGGGCAGGTCGGCCTCGTTCTCGTCGCAGTTTAGAACGACCACGTGGGGCTTGAGCGAGAGGAATGCAAACGACTTGACGGCCTTCTCCTCGGCCTGGCTCTTGACCACGTCGCGAATCGGCTTCTCGTTCTCCAGGGCCTCGCCCAGGCGTTTCATCAGGTCCAGCTCACGTTGGGTCTCCTGACGGTCGGCGGGTTTCTTCAGCTGAGCCTCCAGCCGCACAATGCGGTTCGCCACCTGCTCCATGTCGGTCAAGAGCATCTCCGCCAACAGTTCTTCGGCATCGGAGATGGCGTCTAGCCGGCTTCTATATGCCGGTACCGACGGCGAGGTGAAGCTGCGGACCACCATCACGATCAAGTCGCTGTCGCGCACGGCCGTCCAATTTGACCGCCAGTGGGCCCGGGCGGTCTGGTCGGACAGGTCCAGCCCCGGCAGGTCCAGGAACGTCAGCTCCGCCGGTACCGTCTTGGCCGATTTGTACCGTTCGGTAAGCCACCGCACACGCTCGTCCGGCACCTTCACTACGGCCAGGTGCCGTTGGTCGGCCCGGGATACGTCCACCTTGGAGCCCCCGGCCTCGGCGATAGCCTGGAACAAGGTTGTCTTGCCGCTGTAAGGCGGACCGATCAATGTTACTTGCATGGTGCTCCTAGTAAAAGTGCGCCTCGGTCCGGTCGCCTAGCCGTCCGGTTGCACGAGCGCACCAAATCGACCGCCCTGGAATGCTATTCATACCACTTGCCGCCGGCATATACAATGCTTGCCCCGTAGCACTTAGAGCCACTAACAGTGAATGCCCCTGCCATCGGCTTGCTTTCGGGTCATCCGGCATAGCCGCGTGTGGAGCGGCGCATCCGCGTAGCGGCCAGACGCGCAATCCGTGGATAGAGTTCGTCTTGATAATCTCGCCCCAGCGGGGCGAAGGTCTGTAGCCACGTGTGAAGCGATGCCCGCCGACAGGCGGGCTTAGCGGAACACGTGGATAAAGTTCCTCTTAATAATCTCGCCCCGGAGGGGCGAAGGAGGGTCCATTCGTGGACGGAGCACTAATTCTGCATTAATCTGATTGACTCGAACTGTCTAGCCCCGTAAGATTCGTTCCGACAATTTGATTACGTGTCGTAAGTTGTATTGTCACCCAAATTGGCAACCGCGAGCCCGGCAAAAGCCGGGAGTTTGGAACAGGGTGACAAGCCGGACCCGGTCCCGCGTCAGGATATAATTCTGCGCGGGGTTCGGTGTCCGGCGGATGAACTGTGTTCCAAGCGCTCTCGCGGGCGCCCAGTTACAGGGATTCCGCCGGATACTGGACCCCGCGTTCTTTTTGCGCGGGCTGGAGCGACTTTATGCCTAAAAAACAGAAGTCTAAAGATCAGGAAACCGCACTGCTGCTTGGTGCTCTTTATCGGCTGTGCAAAGGTGACGTGTCCAAGTTCCTCCCGCCAAGGCGGGTGCCCAAAGAGATAAAGCGTTTCCTGGCTACTGGTCCCTCCCTTCCAGCCCGCCGGGCGGCCTTGGTGGCGATACTGCAAAGCATCATCGCCGACGAGGACAAGGACGAGAATAAAAGGGACCAGGATGCGACAAACCGCAAACATTAATAGCTTAAAAAGCTTATGAATGGAAGGTAGTGAATACGTTCCATTGAAGACGTAAGAGCAACGAAAGGTCTGTCAGTTTGAGGGAGTTAAGTAAGGTGTCACCGAACTCCAAAACTCTCCGAACTCTATGCGGCGGTGGGAGTGCCGACCCTGCGGCAAGCGGTTGACGAAATGGGAGCGTGTACCTTCTAAGTAATGGTCTGGCAAGAGATTGAGTAAAGTATTGCGGATAATATCGTCGATACACTAAAATACGCAAGGGAGCGGCTCTGCGCTGGGCTGCAAAGAGTGAGATCATGGCCACGGCGGAACAACTCAAAGCGTTGGTGCGAAGCTACACAGAAGGCGACGATGATCGCTTCCTGGCGGTTGCCATGCAGATTGCCGCCCATGCGGCCCGCACGGGGAAAGAGAAGCTGGCTCAGGAACTTCAGGCTCTCGTCGATGAGGCCAAGAGGCGCAGACCGCTTGAGGTTCGTCCCCGCTCAATTCCTTTCGTCCGTCCCGATAGCGATTTGGCGGGATTGGTGACGGCTACTTTCCCCAAGACTCGCCTCGCTGACATGGTATTGTCCGGCGTTACGCGAAGCCGCCTGGATCGTGTAGTGCTTGAATACCGAGAGGCCGACCGGCTCTTGGCGCACGGACTGCCCCCAAGGCGCAAGCTGTTGTTAATTGGCCCGCCCGGCTCGGGCAAAACGATGACCGCCTCCGCTTTGGCTGGTGAGTTGAGCCTGCCTCTTCTGGCCGTGCAACTCCATGCTCTGATCTCGCGATTCATGGGTGAGACCGCTGCCAAGCTCCACCTCGTCTTTGATGCCATGTCGCGCACTAGGGGCGTGTATCTCTTCGATGAGTTTGACGCCATCGGCGGAAGGCGCGTCGCCGCAAATGATGTCGGAGAGATTCGACGCATCCTGAACTCGTTCCTTCAGTTCCTGGAACGCGATGGCTCCGACAGCATCATCATCGCAGCCACAAACCTGGTCGAGATGCTCGATGATGCTCTTTTCCGTCGGTTCGATGACGTGATTCGTTACGACCTGCCCTCTGAAGAAATGGCGAAGTCGCTAATTCAGAATCACCTTGCAGCTTTCGATATCACGGAATTGGCGTGGCAGTCTCTGCTGCCTGCTACCCACGGACTGAGCCACGCTGAAATCACACGCGCCTGTGATGATGCCGCTAAGGATGCGGTGCTCGCGGATCGGCCAGCTATCACAACAGAGAATCTCGCCGCCGCATTGGTCCAAAGACTTCATAAAGAATAAGCTACAGGGGGACAATGCAGAATGTCAAAGCTGAGACATATTCAGATTGAGCAACAACCTTTCAGAGCTACTTATACCTATCCAAAGAGAGTCATTTCTGCTGAGTTCAAGTGCCCTCCACGTGATCGGGCAGTCCACGCTCAGCGGTTGAGGCAGGAACTTCAGAATGTGGAGGCTGACGCAGCCGATCTGCATCCACAGCAGTCTGAAGGGTCGTACAGCATTATCACGGAGTTCAGAAGTGATCCGGATTTCGAGCTAATGCTCGATAGCCTGGAGAATCGTCCGCAGAGAATAGAAGTCGTTAACGTCCACAAAGAGGATAACGTTACGATTGCAGTCGTGCGTGTTCCCCCTGGCAAGATGTCCTTTTTCCTCAAGCGGATTGGTAAGTACGAGACGGAAACTGCGAAATCTGGTAGGCCGCTAAACGCAAATCTGGTGGAAAGCATTGCCAGCGCCAAATTAGCCGTGGTGCGCTCACTCTGGACTGACGAACCCACCTTGTTCCCTCAAGACGGCCATGCTATCTGGTGGGAGGTTTGGCTTCGTTGTCCACGAGGACCACAAGGCGATCAGGTTCTTTCCTCGTTCAGGCAGGAAGCAGCCCAGCCGATTAAGTTGGACGACCGCGTGGTCAGGTTCAAGGAGCGAACCGTCCTTCTGGCGTGGTGTGCGCCACAAGACTGGGCCAATCTTCCGAATCTGATGGACAGTTTAGCCGAGTTGCGCAAGGCGAAGGAGCCGGCCGGCCCTTATGTGGCGATGACACCAGCAGACCAGGCTGCTGTCGTCAAAGAGCTTCTCTCGCGCGTTAAGCCTCCGCCAGTCGAAGCGCCAGCGGTCTGCGTTTTGGACACGGGTGTGGATTGGGGCCATCCATTGTTGGCTGCCGGCATAGGTCAGGCATCCGCATTCACGGTGAATCCGAATTGGTTGACCAATGACCACAACGGCCACGGTACAGAAGTTGCGGGACTTTGTCTCTACGGCTGCCTGACGAAGCTATTTCCGGCCACCACAACTGTCGCTTTGACACATTGTCTTGAGTCCGTCAAGATTCTGCCTCCCCAAGGTGTGAATGATCCCAAGAACTATGGGGCCATCACGCAAGAGGCCGTTGCTCGAGCTGAGAAAGCCTTTCCAAATCGCAACCGGTCTGTATACCTGGCAGTAACGGCGGATGATTGGGATCAGGGATATCCGACACTGTGGTCGGCGGCGATTGACCAGTATTGCTCAGGCGAACTTGACGACAAACGAAGGCTGATGTTTATCTGCGCAGGGAACGTGCGTGATCTAATGGAGACAGATTCGGGCTACCAGTACCCTAAAACGAATCATGCCGAAGGAATCCAGGACCCTGCTCAGTCGTGGAACGCCGTCACCGTGGGTGCTTGCACAGACCTGGTACGCATCCACGCGGCCGACCGCCAGGGATGGAATCCAATTGCCACTAAAGGTTGCCTTTGTCCAGCGAGCACGACCTCGATGCTCTGGGATCATGAGTGGCCCATCAAGCCGGATATTGTGATGGAGGGCGGAAACTACGCTATTGACGGGTTGGGTCGCATCGATGCCGCAGATGATCTATCCCTTCTGACCACTGCCAGGCAAATTTCTCGCCGTTTGCTGACAACTTTCGGCGATACAAGCGCCGCCACAGCGCTCGCGGCCCGCATGGGCGCTATCATCCAGAGCAGGTATCCGGGTTTCTGGCCAGAGACTGTTCGCGGCTTGATGGTACATTCGGCTGAGTGGACCCCAGAGATGCTGGCGGAGTTTCCATACGCCCAGAGGAAAGATCGTCTCAGGTGCTACGGTTGGGGGGTGCCGCAGTTGGAGAAGGCGATCTGGAGTGCCGAAAATGCCGTAACGTTGATCTACGAGGGACAACTTCAGCCTTACGACAAGACTGATGGGAAAGTCAAGTCAAAGGACATGCACGTCCACGCACTTCCCTGGCCGGCAGATGTACTCCAACAGCTTCTGGCTGAGCCAGTTCGAATGCGCGTAACTCTGTCCTATTTCATAGAGCCAAGCCCCGGTCGGCAAGGCTGGACTCGAAAACATCGCTATGCATCGCACGGCCTGCGATTTGATGTCAAACGACCAACCGAATCCCTTGATGATTTCCGCAATCGGCTAAGCAGCGAAGTGCAGGCGGAAGATCAAGAGAACGAGCAGGCGGAAGAAACGGTCCCGCCACCAAAGGCTGGCAATCAGCCATGGTCGCTTGGCCCGAAGCTTCGCGCTCGTGGCTCGATCCATTCGGATTGGTGGGAAGGTCCGGCAAGCAATTTGGCGGCATGTGGCTGCATTGGTATCTTTCCAGTCACCGGCTGGTGGCGAGAGCGCCATCACTTGGAGCGATGGAATCGTGCGGCACGGTACAGTCTGATTGTCACGTTGGAAACGCCAAGAACCGACATTGACTTATACACTGCCATTGCGACACAGGTGGGGATTACACCTCAGATTGAGATTTGAAGGCCTGTCCGGTTCAACCTGTCGGACAGCTTACGGCAGCAGGTGCTACCGGGAATTCAGGCGACTCCTTACCCATTTCTCCCCAGACATCTTCGTCTCTCCTGCTCGTATTTCGGCCGACACTGTTTAAACAGTCAATCCGCATTCGGCCACTCGCAATGCGGTCTCGATTTCACTTCCTCTCAGCCCTTTTTAGAACGGTTCACCTGCCCTAACGCCGCCTATCGACACTCGGCTGGCCATTCCGTAGC
>JABMQG010000383.1 GCA_013203365.1 Planctomycetota bacterium
CATGCGCTGCCCGATCTGCTTCGCCAACTCCGGCGTAGCCGGGTATGTGTACGAACCGAGCTTCGAGCAGGTGGTCGTGCTGCTTCAGCAGCTGCGCGACCTTCGTCCCACCCCTGCAACTGCCGTGCAGTTCTCTGGAGGGGAGCCCACGCTGCATCCCGACTTCCATCGCATAATATCATCTGCACGGGAGATGGGTTTCTCCAACATCCAGATCGCCACCAACGGCATCAGACATGCCGAGCCGGCCTTTGCCGCCCGAAGCGTTGAGGCGGGATTGCACACGCTGTATCTGCAGTTTGACGGCGTCGGTGATGAGGCCCATCGCCAGACCCGGGCGACGCCTGGCCTGTGGAAAAAAAAACTCTCCTGCATTGAAAACTGCCGTAAGGTCGGCCTGAAAATCTGCCTGGTGCCGACGATCGTTCGCGGCGTCAACGATAACCAAGTTGGCCAGATCATTCGCTTTGCCTTGGACAACATCGACGTGGTCAGCGGCATCAGCTTCCAGCCGGTGAGCTTCTCCGGGCGAATAGACCCAAGCGAGTTGGCCGCCCGCCGCTACACCCTGGGCGACCTGGCTCGGGACATAGGCTCGGCCACCGGTGCCGAGTCTATGCGCGACATGTACCCGCTGAGCATCGTCGTGCCCTTGGCCCAACTACTGGAAGCACTCACCGGCAAACCCAAAATCAGCCCGAGTTGCCACACCGACTGCGCTATGGGCACGTATTTCCTCGTCTCTCCCGACCGCCGTCCGTTCCCATTCCCACAGGTGATCGATGTGGAAGGAATGTTCAGCGATATGAATCGCATTGCAGGGCAAATCCGCCATGGGAGGCGCGGGCAGGTTGGATGGCGGGACAAACTGGCAATCTACCGGATGTTCAAGCGCCACTTCAAAGCCGAATCGGCGCCACCTGAACTGACGGTTAAAAAGCTGATCCGCACCCTTAATGGTCTCGTAGACAAGAACGTCGGCCGGGGGCGAGGCGAGGAACAAACCTACAAGACCCTTTTATGTGCTGGGATGCACTTCCAGGATTGTTATAATTACGACGTTGAGCGCATGAAGCGTTGTGTTATTCTGTACAGCACGCCTGAGGGAGTCTTGCCCTTTTGCGCATATAATTGCGGGCCCCGGTACAGACGGTTCGTCGAGCCGGCTCACCACCTGGCGGCCCGGGCACCGGCCGGCGCGAAAGTCAGGCCTGTAATACTGGAGAACACGCTGTGAAAGTGAAAACACACACAATACTTCTGATTATCGTGGCCGCGGGGCTCGTTCCGCCAGGTTGCGGGTGGCGCAATTGGTTCTCTCGCTCCCCCTCGCAGACCCAACTATCGACCGGCAAGGCGATCGGCGGCGATTTGTCGACCACAGTTATGGTTGACAGACGAATCGCGCGGATCGGGGATAAACTTGACATTTCTCTGATGGCGGAGAATACCTCCTCCGACCCCATCCCGGTTGAAGCCGACACGACCGCGCCTATGCTGGTGACGGTCTGGCGGTACAATATGGCCAACGGCTGGCAGCGGGCAAAGGTGTATCCGGAGGTCTCCATTACGCAGCGATCCGCATGGGTGCTACAGCGCCACGAGAAGCGAAAGTTCTTTATGACAGTGCCGGTGGAACCGGATTGGCCCACATTGGAGCTCCTGAGAATAACGGCCGAGCTGAACGGGCGACCTGATGTCCGTCCGTTTGTGTTGATTGAGATTTCTCCACAGGAATAGTCTTACCCGTGATCCGCCGGAATAAACCCTTCGCCGAGATCCGCTGCGCCGCATCGGCCGAAGCTGTGGCGGCCCGGCAAACCGTCGCCAGGCAGATGCGAAAAAAAACTACCTTGTCCGCCAACCCCGACTCATCCTCTGCCCGCTCCGACGACGGCAGACTGTCCAGTTGCGCCTATGCGCAAGCCAACGAGGCGCTGGCCGGCACCGATGGCTTGCTGGATGTACACTACAGTCATAAACTGGAAGGGCTTGTTCCCAAACGCTGGTTCCGGTGGATGCTGAAAAAGATCTCGGCCACCGGCCCGCGCGGGACGGCCTTGGAGCGAATCCTGAGCAGTTACCACAACCCCAGGGCGCCTTTGTGGGATCGCGTCAAATTTTGGCCTTTTCATCTGCTGATCGACCGAACCCGCGGACAGACGCCGCCGGAAACGGTTCGAACCAAGCTCGCCGAGCATGCCCCGACGGTTCGCGGGCTGGTGATTACCACGCAAAGCCTGGCCCGTTACGGTTTGACTGTTCCGCAGCGGTTCTCAGCGCCGTTGTTTTGCGTGTGGAATTTCACCAATAAGTGCAATATGATGTGCCGGCACTGCTATCAGGACAGCCAACCCGCCCACATGCAAGATGAACTGACGCTCCAAGAGAAGCTCGACGTCGTGGACCAACTGGGCAGGCTGTATGTGCCAATGCTGGCCCTGGCCGGTGGGGAGCCGACCATGAGCCCGCACCTCCTGGCGGTTCTGCACCGGGCCCGGCAGTACCAAATACACACTACTGTCGCCACCAACGGCTCGACCATGACGGAGAAACTGGCCGGTGAGTTGGCTGAGGCCGGCGTCAAATACGTGGAGATCTCACTTGATTCGGTCAACCCGGCCCGCCACGACGCATTCCGCGGTTCGGCTGGCATGTGGGACCGCGCGGTCGCCGGCATGAGGGCAGTGGTCAATACGAAGGGCCTTCGGCTGGGCGTTGCAATGTGCGTGCACCAGGGCAACTTTCACGAGGTGCGCGACATGATGGAATTCGCCATCAACATCGGGGCCGGTGTGTTCGCTCACTTCAACTTCATCCCCGTCGGGAGGGGGATAAAGATGGTCAACGGCGACCTGACCCCAGCCCAGCGAGAGCAGTTGCTGGAATTGCTGAACGATTACATGCAAGCCGGCCGTATCGGTGTCATCAGCACCGCCCCGCAGTTTGGGCGAGTCTGCCTGGCTCGTTCGCCGGTGCAAACCGGCAAGACCGCTTGCAGTCACGCCGGCGCCGGGGCCGGCGTCAAAGCACGCGTTGTCGGCAAATACCTCGGCGGCTGCGGGGCCGGCAGAACATACATCTGCATCGAACCGGCTGGAGATGTCACACCATGCGTCTACCTGCCACACAGGGTCATGGGCAATGTGCGAGTCAAGCCCATAACTGAGATCTTCCACAACAGCACATACTACGAGGTCCTTAACGACCGCTATTACCGCCTGCACCATTGCCGAGTTTGTGCCTTCAAAAACTACTGCGGTGGCTGTCGAGCCAGGGCCGACGCCTATTTCGGACTGCTCCATGCCGGGGACCCAGGCTGCATATTTAACGATAAACACTGGGGCCACCTTGTCGAAACAGGCGTCGCCGTGACAAGCCCGCAGACCGAAACTGCCCCGGAAAACGTCTTGCTCACTCCAACCCGCCATGGGCTCGGTTAGAGGGCCACTGCCCCGAATTCAGCACCGCCTGAAGCGATTCCCTGTTGACTCGCCACCCAACAGCGGGCAGACTCAAGAAACCGTCGAAAAATAAATTGTAGATCACGCAATTGCACAGAACCAAGAAACGAAATGTTGCCAGGAGAACATAATGGCCCAGTCAACCGCTAAACATGGCAATAACGTCGCCAACATCAGAAAGCTTTCCATAAGTCGGCAGAATACTCCCAAACCGGTCACGTTCGGCGTATGCACTGCCGGCGATCCGCGGATAGATCAGCCGTCTCGAACGCGGGCGGCGAACATAGTCGAGATCATCGCCACCTCAGTCGCCAAGGGCGTTCACACACCCAGCGGTGAGCCGGTGAGCGTCGTGTGGTCCCCGATGTTGATCGATGGCGAAAAGCAGGCAGACATAGTCGCCCGGCAGTTCCGCGACGCCGGCGTGGACGCGGTTATTTGCACCCCCGATACCTGGGCATTTCCGCAGTTGTCGCTGATGAGCCTGCTGGCGCAATTGCCCGAAGGCGTTCCGGTCAACATAACC
>JABMQG010000384.1 GCA_013203365.1 Planctomycetota bacterium
AATTGCCTGTCAATTAGGTTTCGGGGCAAGCACTGTTTGGCTGGCCGAGTTGCTCAGTGACGAAGGATTTCATCGCTGGACTTGGCGCGGATAATGTCCGGGAGGTATTCTATAGTATGCAAGTATGCAGCCGAAGTGACTTCTGCGGAGCGGCGGGGTGCTTGGCCCTGGCGAAGGGGAGATACTTTCGGTATCCATAGAGGCTGATGAGAAACATGGTCAAAGCAAGAAACTCCGCCAAGATCAACGTCAAGGCGCTCTTGATCTTCTTGATCGTCTTGGTGATGCTCACGGTGGCTGTGGCCGCCGCTTGGCATGGGCGCAGATGGGTCGTAATCAAGCAGGCTCTGGTCGACGGGAAGCAGGCCTTTGCACGAGCCGACTGGGTAGCCGCAACGAAACACTATCGGCGGTATCTGGAGAGGAATCCAGACGACATGGACATCCTCCAGAAGTACGCCGAGGCGAACATGCGTATATCGCCCCTGGAAATCGACCATCTCCGCGACGCCAACGGCGCCTACCGCCAGCTGATACGTTTAAATCCTGATGATGGCCATGCATACGAACAGTTGGCCAGGATATATATTGGTGCTAGGAACTTCCTGGAGTTGACCCACCTGGCCAATCAGCGTCTAGCCCGCCGACCTGGGGACGCGCAGGCGACAATCTGGTTGGGGCAAGGATTGATCGCGCAGGAAAAAGAGGAACCCGCCAGGCAAGCCGGCCTCGCACTCCAAGAACTGTTGACCAGCCTTGATGCCCAGCAGGCCAAGGACGAGGTCTACACCGACGCCTGTTGGCTTCTCAGCCGCGTTGCACTGCAAACCGACCCCGGTGGCGCAAAAGCCAAAGCCCTCACCGCCAAGGTCTGGATCGACCGGGCGGTGGAGTACAACGACCATTCAGCCGCGGCGTTGATCAATCGAACCCAATTCCTTGCCGCCAACTACAAGCAGCTTGACCTGACGGAGCAGTCGATGCAGGCCGCCATCGCAGCCGACCTTGAGCGGGCCGACGCTTTGGCGCCGCAGGGTCCGCGACTCCGCCTTGCCCTGGGCGAGCAATGGTTCTTCCTGGGCCGCTATGATCGCGTCGAGGCCGAGTTGGCCGGCTTTGCCGAGATCGATCAAGCCACTGTTCGCAGAGACTTTCTCGACCCTGACGATTGTCGAACTTTGTGGTACCTCCAAACGGCACGACTGGCCATTCAGCGGGGGACTGCCTCGCAAAGCGTCAAGTTGGCCGACGAAATCATCGCCACGATTCAGGGGCCTCGTCATCGCCCGGCGATCTTGCAGCAGTCAATCCAGTTGTACGCCAGCGCCAAGCACGGCGAGCAGGCCCGCAGGTGTCTGGAAGAATACCTCGAAGGTCTTCGGCAAAAGCAGGCTGTGTTGGATTCAGATCCGAAGATCGCCGATCTGCGGACCCTGGTCCTGCGGGTGGAAAATCGCCCGGACAAATGGCAGCAGATCATAGGGGTTCTTCAGCCGTTGACGGCTGGCGGCCAACCATCTGCACACCTGCAAAAACTGCTGGCGGAGGCATACATTCGCACGGGTCAGACCAACCTGGCCAGCATGGAGTTGACCGCATGCCTGAATGCCCATCCCGACGACAAAGAGGAGGCGAAACTGTTGGTCAGGGAGTTGCGAAAACAGCGGAAGTGGAACTTGGTGCTGACAACGGTCCAGGCCCTCGAGGCCGATGAACCTGACAACCTTGACATAACACTGGTACGCATTGAGGCCGCCATATACGTGGCCGCCTCGAAGCCCTCGACAAGCACCGCCGCCGAGTTGGAGAAGCTTTCGCAGGAACTCGCCGCATTGAAGGCAGCCCATCCGAGTCGAGCCAATATACGCATTATCATGTCGGCGATTGCCTTGAACCAAGACAAAGCCGCCGAGGCGGAAGCATTGCTCACAGCAGCCGTCGCCGAATGCGAAGCTCCGTTGGAAGCAAAAATGCAATTGGCGCGGCTGTTGGCCCGACCTGGGATTGACCGCCTGGGCGAGTCCATTGAGATCTGCCGAGCGGCCACGGTCGACCACGCAGAAAGCGACCTGCCGTGGCAGGAACTGGCCCAACTGCTTGAGGCGGACAAGAAGCCCGATCAGGCTGGCGCCGCACTACAGGACGGCATCCAGGCGGCTCAGACCGCCGGCGCCAGGCAAAGGCTTCGCACGCAATTGGCCCTGTTGAACCTGCGCAGCGGAAACCGGGCGGAGGGGCTGGGGATTCTGCGCGAATTGGCACAGAACGACCCGGACAATCTCGTGGTCCGCTCCCTGTTGTTGGAAACACCGGAAGTTCTTCAGGACCCTATTGAGGCGCAGCGGCTTATCGACGAATTGAGGAAGACCCAGGGCGAATCTGGGCTGCTGCGGCAGTTCCACCAGGCCAGTTTGTTGATGACGGGGGATGACTGGCGACAGAGGCAGCAGGAAATCATCGACTCTCTGAACATCTGTCTGCAGGCGGCTCCGGGCTGGACGGCCCCGGCGTTGCTATTGGCCAGACTGTCCGAGCGGCTGGGAGATCTGCCCCGTGTCGAGTCCATATACCGCGCCGCGCTGAAGGCTAATCCCGGTGAAATCGTGATGGCCAACAAACTGGCAGACCT
>JABMQG010000385.1 GCA_013203365.1 Planctomycetota bacterium
ACGAAGGTCGCGCAGCTGTTGCAGCAGCACGACCACCTGCTCGAAGCTCGGCTCGTAAACGTACCCGACCGCGCCGGAGTTGGCGAAGCAGACCGGGCAGCGCAGGTTGCATCGATTGGTCAGATCGATATTCGCCAGGCATGCGGATGACTGGTGCTGATTGCACAGCCCGCAGTCACTGGGACAGTCGGCAGCGCCGCGAACCTGGGGATACCGCTGGCCGACCGGTTCCTGAAAACTCCAATACATTGCCTTGGCATACAGCTGCACGTCACGGTTGATACAATCGCGGAAGTACCCATGTTCCGGGCAAGTCTTCTCGATCCACACCGCCCCATCCTCGACGAAGTACCGCCCGACGAGTATCGCCTGGCAGTCGGGGCAGAGTGTTTCCACCGTACGCGGCAGGCCCCGCAGGATCGGCCGGATGCGCGTTCCTGTCAGTGTGCACTTGGCACTGTCCGGGTGGTCAGACCGGATGCGGGTGTATATGCCATCGTAGTGAAACTGCTCGGGTCGGCCACACGAGGGGCAGTCGAATTTCACCGCAACGCCGCCTTCGGCATGGTCGAAGCAGGCCTCAACCACCTTCCCGCAGCTAGGACAGGTACATCGCGTGTTGAACGGAAGCGTCTCAAACACATGGCGGAACCGCCGCATTTGCAGCTTGAAACGATCCATCGAACTCCTGACGTTCTCGGCGGTCACCGCCGGGGCAGCGCAGGGCCTTACACCGGCGGAGGAGGGCAGATACATGCTCCCATTACCGCCGGCATCATCGTCGATATCGCAACTGTGATCAATCATGGACATTCCGTTAGAGCAGCAAGCAACGGCTCGGTCAGTCACCGAAATAGGCCGGGTAGCTACGTGGGATCGTTTTGCTTTTATTGTACGCTCCGGCTAACTCCATGAAGATGTCCAGATCACGCTCCATGTTGGAGCTGCTGGCGTCGAAGTAGAAGTTCCGAATGGGGATATTACCGTGATCACCTGATACGGCCGGGTGGACGGCCTCGGTGACGATGCCGTTCATGCAGCTGAACGGGCTGATGTCGATGATCGCGTCGGCGCCTTTGCGTTGCAGGTAGATACTCTTACCTACGGTCAGCACCATCTCTCCCAGGGCGCTGTCGGCAGGCAGATACGGCCAGGCCGGGGTGAGGACGTCCCGGAAGACGTCGTGCGGCTCTTCGTAGCCGCGAAAATCCTCGGCAAACGGCGTCAGCAAGGCATGCTCGTCGGCTGCCTGAATCTTGTTCTTCAGGAAGGCTTTGAGCATTTTCAAACTAACGCGTTTGCCGTCCCGCACAAGCAGGAACTTCTGGCTCCAGTTGGTGTACCAGACCCATTCGCACAAATCGCTCAGCCAGGCCTCCCCGCCGTGTGCCTCGATTCTCTTGACTGCGTCATAGTTGCTGAAGGTATTCAGCCGGCAGAATATTTCACCCACCACGCCGATGAGCAATCGGTCCTTATTGTAGCGAGCCGGCACGTTGCGGAAAAGGTCCCTGGACGTGGTTAGGGCCTCCACAAGGGCCCGCAGTCGCTGGCGGCCGTTGAGTTCTCGATTTTCGAGCACCTTCTCGACAATAGTGATCGCCTGCTCGTAGGTCTCCTCTGCGTCGCCTGGCACCGTTTCGTACGGCCGAGTCTTCAGCAGACACTTGTGCAGGGCGTCGGCGACGACGATGGCCCGCCAAACCCGGCGCATAAGGTCCGCACCGCAATCGCCCACGCCATCATAGCTGTTTTTGCTGTTAGGGCTTATCACTGGAATGTCGTCGTAGCCCATCTCGTCCAGCACCTGTCGAATGTAGGGTGCGTATTGCCCGAACCGACACGGGCCCTCAGCTATCGGCATGAAAAAGGCGACTGTCCGACGGTCGAAACTGTCGGAATGTATGATTCGGAGAAAATCCCCAATGGTCACCTTCTGCGGGTAGCATTCTTCCCCGCTGGAATACAGTCCGCCCAGGTCCAGCGTCCGATCGTCGGAAGGTTCAACTTCCCGCGCCTCTATCCCCACCGACCGAAACGCCGCCGCGAACAGCCGGGCGCCGACATACGACATTCGAGGAACATATAGCGTTCGTCCTTCCAGCACCGGTTTTTCCTCGGTGGGTATTCCCATGTGTTACCTAACTCTGCAAGCTGAGCCGCACACCTAGGCCATCTGTTTTTTGTGTTTCCATCTGCCACGGCCTCAGCAAGCCTTTGCTGTCGAGGTATGCTTCGCACCGCGTCATCATGCCGGCGTCGTTGCTGTGCCCGTCGAACTGCAGGGTCAGGAACGGCTTGCCGGAGGCCTTGCGGATAAAGTGCTTGACGAAGCTGTCCGGACCGCACTTGAAGTTGGTGATGTATATTACGTGCAGGTTCGGATAGCGCCCGACGATCTTGGCGGCGGCCAGGATCGTCCGCCCATAGTTCCAATACATATTGTCGTTGACGTCACGTATATCGACGTCATCGGTAACCAGGAAATCCAGCGGGATGACGTTGACGCCGTAATACTCCCTCATCTTTCCAGCCACCGACAGGTTCACACCGGCGTCGTGTATGTTGTACGGCCGACCAACCAGAACAATGCCGCTCTGCCCGGTTTCTTCCAAAGTGGCAAGCGCCCTGGCCCCTGCACGTTGGCAGGCGGCGATGAATGCGTCGTGGGCCGCGAATGCCGCGG
>JABMQG010000386.1 GCA_013203365.1 Planctomycetota bacterium
GCGGTGATTCAGATTGCCCGCGAGATGTCCATGACCGCCGGGGAGGTGGAGCTGATTCTATCCCTCGAGCGGAACCGGCGTTTGCCGGCGGAGCTGTCCGGGTTCTCGCAGAGGCCGGCCCAGCCGGAACAGGCCGAGCAGGCCGAGCAGCTCAAAGCGCCCTTTTCCGAGCAAGCCCCAAGAGGCGCAAGACTCGACGAGCAGGCGTGAATGGATTTTCAATTTACAATTCTCGGCCGAGAAACGATAATTGAATGGCTGTAAAGGCCCTGTTCGTTCGAGGGTCCGATGGGATTGTCGATTGCGAATTTCAGCTCGTAGGAGTCAGCACATGACCCGATATGAAGGTAAACTGGTCGCGCCGGCGAAGGTGAGGTTTGCAATCGTCGTCAGCCGATTCAACGAGTTCATTACAAGCAAGCTTTTGGGCGGGGCTATGGATACATTCGTTCGCCACGGCGTAGCCGACGAATTGGTGGACGTGGTGTGGAGCCCGGGCTGTTTCGAGATTGCCTTGCTGGCCAAGAAGCTCGCCTCGACCGGCCGATACGCAGCCGTCGTCTGCCTCGGTGCGGTGATACGCGGTGGAACAAGTCACCACGAGTACATCGCCTCGGAGGCGGCCAAGGGCGTTGCCCACGCTGGTCTGACCACCGGCGTGCCGTGTATCTTCGGCGTGCTGACGTGCGAGACTATAGAGCAGGCGATCGAACGGGCAGGCACGAAGGCCGGCAACAAGGGCAGCGATGCGGCGGCGGCGGCAATCGAGATGGCCGATCTGCTGGCCCAGCTGTCTTGACGGGGTACGAAGTTGAAGTTTCAACATCGGTCGCGTCGTCTGGCCATGCAGGGGCTGTGCTGCCTTGACGCACAGGGCGATCGCGCCATGGACCTTGTGGTTGAATTCATTCGCGAAGGCCGATACGGGCCTGAGGTGCAGGGACCGGCCGAGAAGATGCTCGCCGGCGCCTGGTCTCACCGCCTGCAGGCCGACACCTTGCTCAGTCGGCACAGCCGGCACTGGGACGTGCACCGCATGGCTGTGGTGGATCGCGGCATCCTCCGCCTGGCGTTGTGGGAGCTCGCCGTCGACAACGCACCCCCAGCGGTAGTCATCAACGAGGCCATCCGACTGGCAAAGGAGTTCTCCACGACCGAGAGCACGCGATTCGTCAACGGCGTCCTGGATGCGATCGCCAAACAAACGAGGAAAGACCAAGGCGAAAACGAATGACTGACTAAGGGTGTTGGGACCAAGATGGCACTTTTTCGTAAGACATTCAGCAAGCTGTCCGCCGGATTGGCCAAGACACGGGCCAAGCTGACCGGCGGCATAAAAGCCGTTTTGTCGATAGGCCGAAACGTCGACGACCATCTGCTTGAAGAGCTGGAGGAAACGCTTGTCGCCGGCGACATCGGCGTGACGACTGCCATGCAGATCTGCGGCGATCTGCGTCAGGCATACAGGGAAAAGAGGATTGCCAAGGCCGAAGATGTTATCCCGTTCCTGAAGAGCGAAATCAAGAGCTACTGGCCCGCCGCCGACCGCAGAATCCGCATGGCCCAGTCCGGCCCCACGGTAATACTGGTGGCTGGGGTAAACGGTGCGGGCAAGACAACGAGCATCGCCAAGCTGGCCTACGCCTTCAAGGGCGAGGGCAAGAAGGTGTGCTTGGCCGCGGCGGACACGTTTCGCGCCGCGGCCGTGGAGCAACTGACTATCTGGTCCGATCGGCTGGGTGTGGACATCATCAAGCACGCCGCCGGCAGCGACCCCGGGGCGGTGGTATTCGACGCATGCGACGCCGCGGTGGCGAGAAAGGCCGACATACTGCTGGTCGATACGGCAGGTCGGCTGCACACCCAGGATAACCTTATGCGGGAGCTGACCAAGATACGCAACGTGGTGGCTAAAAAGATACCAGGCGCCCCGCACGAGGTGTTGCTGGTGCTGGACGCCACCACGGGTCAAAACGCCATCAACCAGGCCAGGGTCTTTCAGCAGGCCGTCGACGTGACCGGGATATTCCTGGCCAAGTTGGACGGCACGGCCAAGGGCGGCATCGTCGTGGCCATTCGCAAGGAGACGAACCTTCCGGTAAAGTTCATAGGCATTGGTGAGAAGCTCGCCGACGTAGAGCCGTTCGACCCCGACACGTTCGTCGAGGCGCTGTTCGAGTAGAGCTAAGACCGGCGAATGTCGGCCAGGAGCTGTCGATGGTTGTCGGTTCGATGTAATTGAAGATGGATGACCCTGCGTATCCGGTCTGTCTGGCGGCAGGAGCGACGGAGCCGAGTTTGCCGGTTAGGCCATGCAGGTAAGACCAATGAGAATCGGCATAGTAAGCGATTCGCACGGCAAGTGGAAAAGTCTGGCGCGGGCCCTGGTTGCCCTGACCGGGGAAGGTGCCGAGACGATCGTCCATTGCGGGGACATAGGCAACGTCGAGTGCCTCCTCGCCCTGGCCCGAGCGGAAGTTCCCACCTGGGCCGTGGCGGGCAACATGGACCGCAACGTTCGGCCGCTGGCGGACGCGGCCGTGGAGGCCGGCGTAAGATTCCACCACGATACGGTCGAGGTACCGCTTAGCGACGGCCGATTCCTGGTCGCTATCCACGGCCATCGCGAATGGCTCCTGGTCAAGCTGCTGGCCAGCGGGCAGTTTCCGTATGTATGTCACGGCCATACCCACGTCCGCCGGGACGAGCATATCGGCCCGGTGCACGTCATCAATCCTGGCGCCCTATGTCACGCCCACCCTCGGTCCGTCGCCTTGCTGGACACGGAAACCGACCAGGTGACGTTCATGTGCGATTTTTAGGCGCACCCAGTGTTTCCTATCAAACCGCGCGCTGCCTGGCCGCCTCGAACAGCAGGACCGTGGCGGTGGCGGCGACGTTGAGCGAGTCGGCTGAACCGCGCATGGGGATCCTGACCAGGCAGTCGGCGTGCCGAAGAATGACCTCGCCGAGCCCGAGATGCTCGCTGCCGACCGCCAGGGCGGTCGGGCCGGTCATATCCACTTCCGTGTATGAGTGCCGGCCGTTGGGGGTCGCGGCGAAGATTTGGAATCCGTGGTCTCGCAGCCAGCTGACGGCCTCGTCGGCCGGGGCTTCGGCTATGGGCACGCGGAAGACCGTCCCGGTGCTGGCAGTGATCGAGTTGGGATGGTAGATATCGGTTAGCCTGTCGCAGACGATTAGGCCGTCGGCCCCCGCAGCGTCGGCCGATCTAACGATCGCCCCGAGGTTGCCCGGTTTTTCCAGGTTCTCCGTCACGACAAACAGTGGCCGGCCGCGGTAGGGAAGTTGCTCCAAGAGCTTAGCCGGGATACTGGCCACAGCCAGCAGACCCTCGGGCTTGTCGCGGTAGGCCATCTTGCGGAACACTTCCTCGGCTACCTGGAAGACCCTGCCGCCGGCTTGGGCTACCTGATTGGCGACGGCCCGTTCGTCTTCGCCGGCAAACAACGTCTCGCAATAGAACATTTCAGTGACGGCGACGCCACCGGCCAGCGCCTGGCGAATACAGCGAAGCCCTTCGACTATTGTACGACCTTGTTTGCGACGATGATGACTGTGCCGCAGGGCTAAGACGTTCTTGACGTGGGTATTCTTGTCGCTGGTGATCGTTGCCATAGGTCACAGTTTACGATGGGAACACACGGCAGGGCAACATGGCATTGGCGAACCCGGCGGAGCAGGTTGGGCGATCGGCCCGAAGAAACTGGATCGCTTGGCATCAACCGGCCCAGACGCCGATCCTTGCAACCGCGCAGCGGCCGTGGCACACTTAAGTGTAATGATGTTGTCGATTTCGCAGCTCGAATTCTGCCGATCGCTTCTTGGCGAGGCCCTGCTGGCCGCGCCTCTGCCGGCTGAGCCATTGGCGGCCTTGGCCGCTTTGCGAGAAGAATGCACGGCCCAGCAGGCCTCGGCCGTGCTGAAAGTTCGCCAACTCCGCGCCCGTGCGGCCGACAGCGGGAAATTCCCGGCGGACTGGTCCGCTCGCATGCTGGTTACTGAGACCCTCTTGCAGCAGGCATCGAGCCTTCGCCTGGCGATCTACGTGGGCAGGCAGCTGGCGGCGGTGGCAGCCGACGGGAAGGTGATGGATCTTTGCTGCGGGGGCGGGACCGACGCGATCGGCATAGCCTTGGCGACCTTGCAGGTGGCCGGGTACGACATTGCACCCGAGGCTGTGCTGTGCGCCACCCACAACGCCGACATCGCCGGAGTTGGCAGTCGTTGCCGATTCACCATGGCGGACGTTACCGGGATCGTCATCGATCCGAGTGCTGTCGTTCACGTCGATCCTGACCGCAGAGCGGCCGGGGGTAGGAGCATCTCGCTGGCGGGTTTGGCCCCGCCGGGGGAATTCATTCGTTCGCTGCCGACCCGCACGGCCGCAGGTGCGATAAAGCTGTCGCCGGCGACGGGTTTCGGCGCCTTGAGAGACTTCGGCGACGTGCAGATGGAGTATGTCAGCGAATCGGGCGTGTGCAAGCAGCTGATCGTTTGGTGGGGCCCGGCGCCCGACGGGTTGGTCCGGCCGGCGAGGAGGGCCGCAGTGGTTTTTGGCGAAATGACGGCACCTCGATCGGCCTGTTTGGCTGCCGGGTCTGCGCCGCCGGCGAATATCGGCGAAGCTGGCGATTGGCTGTGCGAACCTGACCCCGCCGTCGTCGCCGCCGGGGCGGTTGACGACCTGGCCGATCTACTCGGTCGCACCGGTTCGTCGGCAGTGTGTCGAATCGATCGGCAATTGCCCTGGCTGCTTGCAGATCGGCCGGTTGCCACGCCTCTGGGCCGGTGGTATCGCGTTCTCACGGCGGTACCGGGCCGACGGCGCGACGTGGCCAAGGCCGTAAGGGAACTCGACGGCGGCACTGTGGAGGTAAAGCCTCGCGGGGTGAAGCTCGATACCGACTCCCTACAGATGCAGCTTCGCGGTCGAGGCGAGAAACCCTTGACGGTCCTGTGGGGCAGAATCGGGCAAAGGCAGCGGGCATTCATCGCCGAACGAGGCATCGGACCCATGGAGGAAATGCCGGATACGCCTGATGCGACCGCCGGGGCAACGTGAC
>JABMQG010000387.1 GCA_013203365.1 Planctomycetota bacterium
CTCGATTGCCATGATGCTGCCGCTGGGCCCCAGGCGAATTCCGCTCGCGACGAGGTCCACACCCTTTGCGGCCAGTTTGCCGAGTTGGAAGTTTCCGCTAATCTCCCCTATAATCGTGCCGTCGTCCAGGCCTCCGGCGGTCTTGATCGACAGCGTGCTGCCCTTGTTGGACCAGATCATCTCGATATCGGCCAGTTGCAGGTTTTCGCCGTACACGGTGGCGCCGTCCTTGGCGGTCTCGGTCCATATCCTCTCGCCGAGGAAATGCAGCGCCGCTGCGCCGCGTTTTTCCGTGACGGTGACGATCGTGCCGTCAGCGTCGGTATAGGTGACTGACTTGGCCTGGCCCGTCCCAACGTTAATGTACAAGCCCTCCGGAATAACCGTCACTTGCACCGACGCTACGGCAGTCAGGCCGTCTTGATCGGTCGCCGAGTAGGTGAACACGTCTTGGCCGATGAAGTGCCCCCGGGGCTCGTAGGTCAGGGCGGTACCGCTATCGACTACGACCACGCTCCCGTGCTGGCCTTGCGTCACGGCCGTAATCGTGAGCTTGTCGCTGTCGGCCGGCGGATCGGGCCAAAGGGTGTCGTTGGCCAGGACGTCGATCGTCTGTGGGCCGGCCTCCGCAAGGACTGTGGCGAAGTCGTCGACGATGTCCGGCTTATCTGGTGTGTTTACCACGATCAGGGTTACGCAGGCGGTATCCGTCAGGCCGGAGCTGTCGGCGACCGTGTATATGAAGCTGTCGGGACCGACGTAATCGCTGTTGGGGCGGTAGCGAAACATGCCCCGGCCCATGTTGATAACATTACCGTGGACGGGCAAGGTCGAGAGGGTGAACGACGTCAATCGATGATCTTCGACGTCGTAGTCGTTCCAGTTGACGTCGAAGGTCAAAGGTTTGTCCTCGACGACGACGAAGCTGTCGTCTGCCGCTTGGGGCGCCTCGTTCACGGCGGTACCGCCTAAGACGGTGAAGCTCCCTCGCGGAGCCGTTTGTCCGTAGTCGATCATGCCGAAGTCGGTGGGCTCGGGCTGTCCGTGGTGCACGAGGTCAAACAAGGCAACAGACACGGCAATTCCAGGCCCGTCGGCAAGCGCCGACGCATCTGGGCCGGTGCCAAACGGGCATGGAACCTGGAATGGATGGCCCTGGCCCGATAATAAAAGCCGGGGCTCCAGGGCCTCCAGCAGTCCACCGCATGGCTCGGAATCGCAACGTTGCTGACGTCTCATCTGGCTTGTGCCCGTGACAATCATCGGCTCACTCCGCAAATGTTCACCTTGCGGCACAAAGACACCGCTTCAGCGTCAAAAAAAAACGAACAACCCCGACCCTGTTCCTAACGTCGAAGATAGATCTGCCTAACATTATTCTGCGAACGAGTTGCTTTAACAAATCATTTTACCATAAGTCGCACAAATGACAAGATAACAATCTCATCGGCCACGGGTGGCGGGTAGCATCGTCCAACAGATCTAATGGCAGCCTCCATGGCGTTGAAATGTTTCGACGGCGGTTCTGCCCCGCATATTTCAGTGGTGCATGCAGGCATGGCGCCGAAAGCATGCTTTCGGGTGTGATTTGCGTGTTTGCCTGCGGGCCGGGCGCGCCTATAATCGAGGCATGAGCAAGCATACTCGTCGCATTGCGGTGTTCCCCGGCGCGTTCGATCCAGTAACCAACGGACACATGGACGTGATTATTCGGGGCAGGGAGCTGTTTGACGAATTGGTGGTAGCTGTGGGGCACAACCCCCAGAAGCAGGACCTTTTCACGCCGGCCCAGCGGGTAGAGATGCTTCGCGGGCTTGTTGTGAAATTTTCCAACGTTCGCGTGGACAGCTATACCGGGCTAACAGTGGACTACGCCAAGAAGGTTGGCGCCACGGTCATCCTGCGAGGCATTCGCAACGCCGGCGACCTGCAATTCGAGCTTCAGATGGCCCAGACCAACCGGGAAGTCGCCGGCATCGACACAGTGTTCATCATGACCGATGCACGCTACGCTTTCATATCATCCAGCCTTATCAAACAAGTGGCGGCCATGGGCGGGGACGTCTCGTCCCTGGTGCCAACCAAGGTGGCGGAGCGGATTCGTACCAAAGTCGCATCAGATCCAAGCTCAAACAAAACCAAGGGCAAAAAAGGACCAAGGGCTAAAAAAATCGGCGTCAGGGGAGGGGGAGCCTGACGCCGTAACTATCCTGGCCAAGGGAGGGAACTTGGCCAAGGAGCCTCTTAAGTTTTTTTCAGTTTTTTTTCCAGTCTTCCAGTCATTGACTAGATCGACAAAGCCAGGTTTCTTGCTTTAGCCCAAGGCGAGCAACGCCCCTATTTTCTGACTTTCTAGGGTGGTCACCCCTGGATAACGATTGGGTTTTTCGGAAAAGACTGCCGGCGGCCTGGCACGATCGTCCCTTGTGTCTTGGGCTTTGGGTGGTGATGTTGCCGGAATAGTTATTGCCCCGTCTGCGACCGATACAGATCGTGCTGATGGATGTAGTCGATGACGGCGTCCGGGGTGAGATAACGAACGCTCAATCCGGCTCGCAGTCGCCGGCGGATTTGCGTTGAGGATATCTCCACCAGGGGCGATTGTATGACGCCGGCGGCAAGGCGGGCAACCTGCTCGCGTGAAAACCGCTCAAGTAGCGGTGATAAATACGCATCGAGGTTTTTTTCCGGCATTGGCGGGCGAACGGCCGTGACTATGCGGGCAAGGTCGACTACTTCGCTGGCCCTGTACCAGTTTGGCAGGTCCTCCAGCATGTCCAGGCCAATCACCCAGACCAATTCCACGTCGTTTCCATAGCTATCCCGGCACCGCATCAGCGTATCGTAGGTATAGCTGGGGCCTGTGCGGGCCAGCTCCAGGTCGGAGACTTCGAACAGTTTGTCGTCTTCGACGGCCAGGGTCAGCATGGCAAGTCTATGCCGGGCCGGGACGGCCGGTGGACCCTTGTGGGGCGGCACGGCCGCAGGCATGAGCACGATCCGCTCGGCGGCTAGGTGCTCGGCTACCGACCGGGCCACGATCAGGTGTGCGAAATGAACCGGGTCGAACGTCCCGCCGAGAATAACGAGTCTGTCGGGCATCTGCGTCTCCAGGTTCAGACGGTACTTAAGATGCCTAGAATATACTAGCATCTTTTGATTTGTGGAAAAACCCATGAAGGTTTTCAAGGTTTTCTTTCATTGACTTGTTTTTCGCCGGGGGGTAGCATCAGGCAAGTTACGGTATCCGCTTTTTCTCTACCGTGGAGACGACGTTCATGAAAAAGCTGATTGCGCTGCTGCTTGCCTGTATCGTTCTGGGTTTGACCGGATGCGCCACGATGACGGAGACGCCATCGGAACGGAACAGCCGGATTCTGCATAACTGGCGGATTCAGTCTCGCCAGTTGGTTGAGGACGTCGACACGGCGCTGCTGCTTGACAAGCCGTCGTCTTTGACCCCGTATCACATCCGGACCGGCTCAGCCTATTGATACGAACGCACAAACCGACTCCCTCCAGAAGCCCTGGCTGCCCAACGGTTCGGGGTTTCCTTTCTCGCCATGGCACGGCCACCCGGTTCGGCTCCGAGGCCTGACCGGCGGACTGAACTAGGCGCTTTGGCCGCAATATTTTCCACTTGCCATACTATGCGCCGATGTGGCGAGCGGGCACGTCGAGGCCGGCCTGCCGTTATGTGCCGTCAGGCAGGTGCGGCGATAAAATGCTGGGGCGATAAGGCCCCCTCTGCCAGTGCCTGAGGAAAAACTCTATGGCTATTTCCGGATGACGCACGTGCCCTCCCGGGGTTGTGGTGATTGTCACCGATTGAAACCCTTTCTCCGTGAGGTACCCGTAGGCGTTCTTGGACTGGTTCACTATGGGTGCTAGATCGGAGCTGCCGTAGAAGATCAACACGGGCATCTGCCGTGCGGCGTCGGGATACCACCCGTCCACGGTGCTGCGGCGAAAGTTGCTTTGCCTCGCGCAAATAGCGGAAAAAATGTCGGGATGTCGCAGCCCGATGAACCACAATGGGAAGCCTCCGCCGGACCAACTGGTTAGAAAGATGTTACGCCGATCGATGTTGAACTTGAAGTGCAGTTGACCGAGGATTGTCAGCAGGAATAGCTCGTCCTGAAGCAGTAGCTTGTGCAACTGTGTGTCGCCGGGGGGGAACATGCCCCCACTGCTGAGCAGCGTTGGACAAACGAGGATGGCGCCTTGATCCTCGGCGATCTTCTTCCATTCCATCGCTTGTCGATCCGCCGTATCCCACGGGGCCGTTCCGTGCAGGCTGATGATAACCGGCGCCGGTCGGCTGCGATTGTATCGGCTCGATACGTAAAGCTTATAGGTCCGCCCTGTGATCGGCTCTTTGATCAATGGCGCAGGGTTGGGAACGTTCTGTTCCTGCGTCACCGCGCAGCCCGCAAGCACAGACGTGAATAAAAAAAGTATCGTTGCAATCTTCGTCATCGGTTCACTGTTCCCGCTCATTTTCAGCATGCCCGGTGTGTGCCGCGCGTTGAAATATTGTAGGACCGCTCAGCCTTGCAGGCAATGAGTTTGAAACCACGTTTGCAAACAGTCAAGACGAGGTGTGTTTTTTGACGATACATGAATTAGAAAAAAATTTTAGCGCACATTGTCGTGCGCTATGCGAAAAAGGTTGACAACGATGCGAAGTTGAATCTAGCATTACAAACAGAAAGGAGGTGATAGCGCATGGCGAAGAAAGCGAAGAAAGCGAAGAAGGCTGTGAAGAAGGCGAAGAAGGCTGTGAAGAAGACTGTGAAGAAGGCTGTGAAGAAGGCCAAGAAGTCAGCCAAGAAAAAAAGATAATGTCGCTGATGGTTTTCGGCGACACTCGTTCAGCGAGTTGAACGAGCCCAAACGACGGTGGTGGATGCCCAGGCCACGGAGGCATCCACCATCGTTTTTGTTTGCGCCAAGGCCAAGCCGGTCGAGCATGCCGGTCCAGGTTACGGCACAGTGGTCAAGCTGGTGCAAGGTGAAGTAGATGAATTGGCGGCCGTCGATCGCGATCAATTCGCCGGATCAAGTGTCGCTTTTTCCCAGGCGAGGTCTGCGAGCGACTTCATGCGGGGTGAGTCAGTCAGGTCAATGTGAAGCGGCGTGACGGTGATATACCCGTCGCGCAGGGCGGTCACGTCGGAGTCGGCCGATGGATTCTCGAAGCCGACCGCGTCAGTCAGCCAGTAACATCGCCAGCCGTGGTCGTCGCTCTGGCAGTCGTACTTTTCCTGCAAGGCGGCTACGGACTGACGTACGACCCGCACGCCACGCGGCCGGTCCCTGCCCAGAACAGGAATGTTGACGCTGATAAGCTCTCCCGGGGCAATGCCGTCTGCGAGCAGAATGTCGAGAACGGCCCGGCAGCAGGCAGCCGAGCGATTGAAGTCCAACTCACCGCCGGTGGCCTGGCTGAAGGCAACGGCACGCGCGCCGAGGATGGCACCCTCGGCCGCAGCGGCCACGGTGCCGCTGTAGAGCACGTTTATGCCGACGTTAGCCCCGGCATTGATGCCGCTGAGAACGAGCTCCGGCGGGTGCTCCATCAGCTCGCGCACGGCCAGTTTCACGCAGTCCGCCGGTCGCCCGGCTACGGAGATGCCCCAAAATCGCTCGCTGAGAGTCACCTGCTCAGCCACTAGCGGGCCGGTGACCGTGATGCCATGCCCCGTCGCCGATTGCGGCGAAGCCGGTGCGACGACGGACACTTGGCCCATATCCGCCACCGCATGGTGCAGTGCCATCAGCCCCGGCGCAAGGATCCCGTCGTCATTGGTCAGCAGGATTCGCATGTCGGGCCATTCTAGAACCGCATGCCGAGTCTGTCAATTCCGCCGACCTGGCGCCGCAGGCAATTTGTGGTACTATTCCCGCGGCCAACCGGCTATACTCGATTCATTCGGGCCAACGAATAAAGGCAATATACATGCTTATTCCCATTCGTACAGACTATCGCCAGGCTCGCAGGCCGGTGGTCAATTATGCGATAATCGCACTGAACATGGTAACGTTTCTCTTCTGGCAGGGTTCTGCCGACGGCAAGAGCCGCATCAGCCTGTTCCTGCTGGACCCGCTGGCCCCGCAATTGTATCAGTTCTTCACCTGCATGTTCCTGCATGCCGACTGGGCGCACATCATAGGCAACATGATCTTCCTGTGGGTCTTCGGCAACGCGGTGAACGATCGCTTCGGCCACATGGCCTACGCCGCCTTCTACCTGGCCGGTGGGGTGCTAAGTGGTATCGGGTATGTCTTGCTTTCCGGGCATATGCCCGTTCTTGGCGCCAGCGGAGCAATAGCCGGCGTCACCGGCTGTTACCTGGTTCTGCTTCCGAGGGTGCGAGTGACTCTGCTGGTGTTGTTTTGGATGCTGCTGCCGATCGAAATATCTAGCCTGTACTTCTTGGGCATTCAGTTCCTGTTTAACATCTGGGCGTCCGTTTCGCAGGACCAAAGCGGCGTGGCGTATGTCGCGCACGCGGTGGGGTATGTATACGGTATCACCGTAACAGCTGGCATGTTGGCGCTCGGGCTGCTGCCCAGGGATGTGTACGACCTGCTGAGCCTGTGGAAGGCACGTCGCCGACGGGCCGCCTATCGGCGAGTGACGGCGAGCGGGTACGATCCATTCATTGGCCCGACCATGGGCCGGGAGCAACCGCCCAGGCGGCGGGTTGCGGCCAGGCAGGTTGACTCGACGGCTCGAACCGACACGGCCGGCGCAGAGGCCATTGAACTGCGCCGCAAAATATCCGAGGCCCACGCCAGGGGAGACTATCCCACCGCCGCCGCCATCTACCTGCAGTTGGTGGCCATGACCGACGAGGTAGTCCTGCCAAGACAGCAGCAACTCGACATTGGCAATCATCTGATGAGCGAACAGCGATACCACCAGGCCGCCGACGCTTATGAAAGGCTCCTCAAGTTCTACCCGAACTACGAGCACTCGGCGGATATCCGGCTGATGCTTGGCATAATATATAGCCGATATTTGAAACAGAAAGACCTTGCCGAGGAGAACTTGCGGCTGGCAATGGCCGGCTTGCGGGATTCGAACAAGCTGGCGATGGCCCGGGCCGAAAGCCAGGCCCTCGGTCAAGAGTGAGTCCCGGCACAGGGAGCCCCGGCGGCAGTTGGCGGGTCGATTGACCGACCGGTTTAAGCAGCCATGCTGGAGATACTGAATATTCCGCCGGCGCCCCTGCCTGGCGGCGCGTTGGGCATGCTGATCGGGCTCCTTGCGATCCTGGCGGCGCTGGTGGTCATGCTGTTTGGCCGCGTGGTGGTCTGGCGGGTCCTCTCAGCGGCTGGCATGGGGGTATTGGGAATCCTTATAGGCCGGCGACTGGCCCCTGCGCTGGGGCTAGGACTGCTCTGGCCTACTGCCGTCGCTGGGGCGATAGGCGCGATCATTGGGGCGGGCCTGGCGAGGATATGCTGGGCGGTACTGCTGGCCGGCATATTATCCGCGGTGGCGTTGCTATGCGTTCTTTACAAGGTCTTGCCGGCCGAAGCGCACCCAGTTCCTGCCGGGTTGACTGCCGCCAGTGAGACGTTCGGCGCTTGGGTCTGGCAATGCGGACAACTGCTATGGTATTGGCTGAGGTGGATGAACCAGAATCATACGGGAGCAACGGTGGTCGCTACGGCCGTCGCATCGCTGCTGGGTCTGATCGTGGGCATTGCCCGACCGGTGTTCACGCGGATATTGGCCACCAGCGGAATCGGTTCGGCCGCGTGCGTAACCGGTATCTGTATCATAATCGGGTCGATCAAGAGCGACTTTGACTTCACCAGCGGTCGACGAGGGTGGATTATGCTGGGTATTGGCGCCGGGCTGTGGCTGATTGCCATGGTAGGCCAGTATCGCTCGGAACTCCGCAGTGAGAAAAAAACCGACGAAACCGCCGAGGCCGCCCCGCCGGCCAAGAAAAAGAAGTAATGCGCGGTGTAGTCAATTGGAATGAGAGAACTGAAACGTGCCTGAAGATTACATGCAATCGTACTTTGATTTTCTGTACGGCCTAAGCCCCATAACGGCCGTGGGAATGGTCGCCGTGAGCTGCATCTTCCTGACCCAAGGCTGGAAGTGGTATAAGATTCTCATCACTGTAGACGCGCTGATCCTGGGCATCTCGCTCGGTGCCGATCTCGGCGCAAGGCTCGAGCGGCCGTATATGGACGTATTTGTGGGCATTGGCGGCGGTTTGGTTTTCGCGGCCTTGGCCTGGCCACTGATGAAAGGGGCGGTCTGCATTATGGGAGCCATTACCGGCGCAGCCATTGGCTATGTCCTGTGGCGCTACGCCGCGCATGCCTGCGGTTACTTAACACTGGCCGAGCGGGCATGGGCCGGCGGGGTGATCGGGATGGTGACGATGGGGCTGCTTACGTTTATCATTTTTCGCACCACGGTCATCATCGTGCTGGCCCTGCAAGGCGCGGCCCTATTGGTATCCGGGGTGTGTGCCTTGATGTTCCGCGTCGAGGGTCTGCAAATGCCCTTGCTGGACCGCATGCACGAGAATATCTTCCTGCTGCCCCTGATGGTCCTCGTACCCGGCTTGCTCGGCATCATCTTTCAAGAAAACCAATTCCTCCAGGTCTGCGCGAAGAAACGCAAAGCCGCCATGAAAGGCGGGTAGGGCGATTTAAGCTTGTATGGCGGCATCGCATTGCGGCCAAACCGGACCGGATGCAAGGGGGGGGCGACACAAGCAACTCAAGCCTTTCTTGCCGATTCAGCCTGACGACGCCGGATGACCCGAAAGCAAGCCGCATTCTGTTATCGCCGCGTCATTGAGTACAGGGTATACCGGCCCAACGACCCGGCGGTTCGCACCTCAAAGTGCCGGCGGGCGGCCTCCAGGAATCGTTCAGTGGTGTATACGTCCCTCTCGGCAGCGCCGACGGTTTCCTGGCGGAGGTAGTCCGGCAGGCGCGCCACCTCCAGTCGGGCCGAAACGATCAGCCGGTCGGTGCACAAGCCGGCCAGTCGGTCAAAGATACCCTCGTGGCTATGGTACGACACGGAGCTTCGCCGGCTGCCCCAGAACAGGTAGTGGTAGGTGCCAATCAG
>JABMQG010000036.1 GCA_013203365.1 Planctomycetota bacterium
AACCCCCCCCCCGGCAAATGTAGGAAGTGAGAAGTACCTTGAAAGAGCACCGCTGTCAGAACATTGCATCCAACCATTCATTACCCTGACGGGGCTATTTTTCGCTGTCGGCAATTGCCCGGAACATGGCTAAGATGTTCTGGACCGGAGTGTTGGCCTGTATGTTGTGAACGGTGTTGAAGACGAAGCCGCCACCGTCGTTGAATACTTCGATTCTGCTGCGGACCTCATTGTAGACCTCTTCCGGCGTGCCGAACGGCAGTGTTTGCTGGGTGTCGACCCCGCCACCCCAGAACACGATGTCTTTACCGAACTCGGCCTTTAGCGTCTTAGGGTCCATGTTGGCCGCGGAGCATTGCACCGGGTTGAGGATGTCGAACCCGTCTTCGATCATCAGGCCGATGAGTTCGTATATGCTGCCGCAGGAATGTTTAAATGTTTTCCAGTTGGTGTTTTTGTGGATGGCGGCGTTTATTCGCTTGTAATAGGGGCTGTACAATTGGCGATATGTTGTCGGCGAAATGAAGGGCGCCCGTTGCGTGCCGAAGTCGGTCCCGCAGACGAAAGCGGCCTGGACGCGATCGCCCAGGGCCTTTGCCAGCCGTTCGATGTTCTTGACGGCGATTTCCGTCTGGCGTGCGAAGACCTTATGCACGTAGTCAGCCCGAATGGCGGTTGATATGTACCACTCCTGCACGTCGCGAATGCCTTTGGGGTGCTTTAGCGGCAAGCCCGGAACCATCGCGATGTCGCCCAGGCCGGCCCCGGGTAGGCTTACGATAATGCCGTAGTCGGTTCGCGTGGAGAGGTCTTCGGCTCGGTCTGCTAATTCGTTGATCTGTTCATCCGTCAGGAGCCCAAACTCCTCGCAGTTGTCGGCCGGGTCGAGTTTGTTTTCGTCGATGGGCGTTTGTCGTGAGATTGCATCGAAGTAGTATCCACCCTTTGGCATTCGGCCGCTGGGCGCAGCGGTGGTGTCGCCTTGTGGGTACATCAGCAGGTCGCCGTTTTCATCGGCAGTTACGTTGAACCCGCCAGGCACCATCACGTGTGTGCCGTCGAACAGTTCGAATGGTTTCCAGCCAGCGATCTCGAAGCCGAACATAGTTTGCCGGCCGAACAGCCCGACGACGTCGATTCGCAATGCCTGGAGCAGTTGGTCGTCCACCTCGCCGAGCATCTGGTAGGGTTCGAATACCTTTACTCGGTAATGGTCTTCTCCAAGGACGTGCCTTCTGAGTCTTGAAAGAGAGCTGGCGCTGATGCCGGTGACAGCCGTAGCCCCCATGTCGACGCAGACCTTGTCGCCCTGACGATGGTTGATAGTTGCCTGAAGACACTCCCTGGGTGTCATTAGTTTGGTATCCTGTTTTAATCTTCCTTGCTGCCAAGACCCGCAGTCGGCGCCTTTGATACCAGGCAGATGCATTACCGCATGGTCATCTTCGCCGCCGGCCGGCCATCGCTGCTGCGCCCAGGCCCAGAAGGGCCAGGGAAGCCGGCTCGGGCACTGTCGGTTGAGCGCCTGTGCCGCAGGTGGCGCCGAAGTTTGGCTGGAAGATAGCCCAGTCGAATATGTCGACGTCGCCGTCGTGGTCCAGGTCTCCGGCAATGAAGCACGGGCCCGCGAGTTTGAGGCCTGCGGCGTGGAACGTCGGGTCGGCGCCTTGCAGCGACACCAGGAAGTAATCGTCTTGCTGGACGTCGGTAAAGTCAATGTTGATCTGAATCTCGGCGAAGCGTGGCGAGGTGACGTCGAGCGTGTCGGTGTCTTTAAGTGTGCCGTCGCCGGCGTAATGCTCGCAGACCCAGTGATGGGTGTAGCCGGCGGTGCCGTGGTTGTGGTAATACTCCAGCGTCATGTCCTGGTCGATGTTGATCTTGAACTGGAGCTTTATCCACGTCGCCCCGGTCGGCCAGGTCCAGGCCAGCGATGGGCGATCGATCGCCCCGCCTGTGCCATTTTCGCCGTTGGGGAAGGTCGAGTATGTGCACGGTTCACCGACGCCGCAGTGCGATCCGGAGGCGAAAGCGCCGTTAGCGGTAATATCGAACCCACCGCCCGTGCTGCCATAGTCCGTGTCGAAGAGGTTGGCGCCGGTCTTTTCCTCGTAGATGCCGAATGGACCCTGGGGGTGCGTCGCATCCGGCCAGATGGGGGCGTCGGGGTTGGTGTTCGAGACTATCCAGTCTTCGTAGCCTTCGGTGAAGTCCGGGAAAAGGCTCAAGGGATGAATGATCTCATCCTCGCCTTGTCCTATACCGTTCCAGTCTATGTTCTGCACAACATAGATGTTGCTCACCGCCTGCGCAGCACCGGCCATACAGCCAATGGCAATAGCCACGGTTACAACCATGATTGTCTTTGCAACCGGCATCTTTTTCTCCTGTTTGCCCCACGGCCTCTGCGGAACGACGAGGGTCCAACAAGCGACGTCTCTTCGCTGCTGCGCCGCTGGCCATCGCATCGCGTTCAAGCCCGCCTGGATTCACTGCCCAAGGATGTACCTATGACAGGCCCGTGTAAAAAAACAGTCCAGCACGCGTTCGTTCGGCGCGGCTGGCTCCGTCCGAACGCGTGACTGGACTGCTGACTGCAAATCTTCGCACGCAAAGGCCCACACACAGACCCGCAATCGGCCCAGGACCTTGCAGCTTATTTAACGACGTATTGTCGTCCGCGTATAACGCTCAATCACTCGCGTCCCGGCGAGGAACTGCCGGGCCGTTATCTTCGCCGCCGCAGCAGCGCTGCTGCGCCCAGGCCCAACAGTGCCAGCGAAGCGGGCTCGGGTATCGGCTCTCCGCCGGTGCCACAGGTCTTGCCGTAGTTTGGCTGGAAGATGGCCCAGTCGAAGATGTCGACGTTTCCATCGTCGTCCAGGTCGCCGCTGGTGTAGGTCGCGCCGCTGGTTGTGCCGTAGTTTGGCTGGAAGATGGCCCAGTCGAAGATATCCACGTCGCCGTCCAGATCCAGATCTCCTGGGAAGACCGAGACAATCTCACCGCTGGTATAGAGGGAATCGATGTACCACATAAGTCCCGGCCCCAGCGCCGGCAGGTTGACGATGTCAAACGCACCTGTCAGCGTGGCTATGTTGAAGTCCAGCAGGTCAAAGGTATTTCCGGCTTGTGGTGTGAAACCTTCGATAGCGATGACATCGAGCGTTCCATCGGTGGTGAGGCTGCCGGCGACGTCGATTGCGTCGTATTCTGTTCCCGGTGCGGTGCCAGCCAGCTCGATTTCCAGTCGCGAGGCGGGTCCGAATGTGATGTTGCCCTCGAAACTGACGGCAGCGGGGCTGAGTCCCGGGGTGACGTCGGCTTCGAAGTAGACGGTACCGGCACCTGAGATGCCGGTGCCAGAGAAACCGCCGAAGAACGTCACCGACGAGTCGGCGGAGACGTTGAACATGGTGCCTTGGTTGTTCACGTCATCCCAGAAGGTCACGTCGGCGCGGCCGGATATTATGACCCGTCCGCCAGCGTTGCTGGCCAAATCGCCGTAGACGTCGGTAACCCCGTTGGAAAGTGCGATATCGCCTTGGTTGATGAATCCACCGTGTGCTATGAGAGCACCTCGTCCGAGGATATTACCGGTGGGGTTAGTGAAGCTCTGGCCGGTGAATTCCATGGACCCGCCCAGCAGGCTTATTTTGCCGTTGTTAATGCCGTAATCGGTCAGCGCCAGGTTATCGCCGGTCGAGACGCGGATTTCGCCTGCTTGGGCATTTGTGACGGCGGCGCAGATTTCACCGTCACCGGTGATCAAACCGTTATTGGTGATGTAGCCGCCGGCGAAGACACCACCTTGCATTTCCAGTGAGGCGCCGGCAGCGACGGTAGTTCCGTTGGTAACGTCGAGGCACTGGTTGGGACCCAGGAGAATCCTGTTTCCGAACATGCCGTCTTCGTCGATCGTGAGGTTTTCATCGGTCAGTCGAAACGTACCGCTGTTGAACTGAAGCAGGGGGGCGTTTACCAGGTTTCCGACGGAGAACGTACCGCCGTTGAGGACGACTGGCGTCAAAAGGATAGCCGTTTGGTTGACGCGAAGGCCCTTGGCGGGGGGTATCGTTGGCGTGGAGCCGAACAGCTCGGTAATA
>JABMQG010000388.1 GCA_013203365.1 Planctomycetota bacterium
CCCGTATATTCACCATGGGAGAAGCGGCTTTTTCAACAGCCCCACAGTCCCCTATTATTAGCTTTTATTTGATGCCTTGACTGCCGGAGACGAATGCCTATAGTGGCAGGATTGTCTTGCGCCCGGTCTGAAGGTGATTTGTAGGCACGGATCGGCTAATTCAGGCAAGGAAAGCTGCATTGGGCATGAAAAGCAACAACATGACGATCATCGGCCTGCAATGGGGCGATGAAGGCAAAGGCAAGATCGTAGATGCCTTGACCGGCAGCTTCAATTACGTCGTTCGCTATTGCGGCGGCGCAAACGCCGGGCACACGGTAACCGTAGGCGACGAGAAGTACTCCATGCACCTGGTGCCGTCGGGCATTCTCCGCAAGGGAGTGCACAACGTTATCGGCAACGGCGTAGTGGTCGATCCCGGCACGCTGCTGGAGGAAATCGACCTGCTCCGTCAGCGGGGCGTCGTCGTTACGGGCGACAACCTGCACCTGTCCAACCGTGCCCACCTGGTCATGGCGTACCACAAGGCGGCCGATCGGCTTGGCGAGGTGAAGCTTTCTCCCGGGCGGAGGATCGGCACGACGGCCCGCGGTATCGGGCCGTGCTACAGTGACAAGGCCAATCGATTCACCGCGATACGCGTGTGCGACCTGTACAACCCGGGCTGGGAAGAAAAACTTCTGGCGGTTATAGCCGAGAAGAACGCCGTTTTCGCAGCCATCTACGGTGCCGAGCCGATTGATTTCGACGGCGTCCGCGCCGAGTTGAAGGCCCAGGTGCCCCAATTGGCCCCGTACGTGTGCGACACCCGCGTCATGCTCGCCGAGGCGATGGCGGGCGGGAAGCGTATCTTGTTTGAGGGCGCCCAGGGCAGCTTGCTGGATGTGGATCATGGGACATACCCGTTCGTGACCAGTTCCGCCGTGACAGCCTGTGGCGTTCCCGCCGGTGCCGGCGTGCCGCCGTCAGCGGTGGGGTACGTACTGGGCGTGCTGAAGGCATACTGCACTCGCGTCGGGGCCGGGCCGTTACCCACCGAGTTGGACAACGACCTTGGCCAACGGATTCGCGACCGCGGGCGAGAGTATGGCACCACAACGGGCCGGCCTCGACGCTGCGGATGGTTCGACGCCGTGGCCGCCAGGTACGCCGTGGATCTGTCCGGCGTCGACGAGTTGGCCGTCGTGCTGCTGGACGTGCTGGGCACGATGGGCGAGTTGAAGATATGCACCAGCTACAAGTGCGACGGAAAAGACTTGGCGGCCTTCGATCCCGACGCGGCGAGATTGCAGCGTGTTCAGTGCGTGTATGAATCGCTTCCGGGCTGGGACGAAGACATCTCCACCTGCACGGGCTACGATCAGTTGCCATCGGCCGCCAGGGCCTACGTCGAGCGCCTAGAGGTGCTGTTGGACCGTCCCGTCGGCCTGGTCAGCGTCGGCCCGGGCCGGGCCCAGACGATCATACGCAAGACCTCGCTGAAGGGACTGCTCCAGAACTAGGAGCCGACGACCGCCGGGCGGTCGGCCGAAATAATGGGGGCGGTTAATTCGATGGCCTGTTTGCATGCAAGCGAAGGGAACACATGGGCGACGTATCCCCCGGAGCTATCCTGGCGGCGCGGGCTGAGCTGAATATACCCGACGAGCGGATCCCGCGCCACATCGCCATCATCATGGACGGTAACGGCCGATGGGCGAGCGAGCGTGGCCTGCCTCGCGTAATGGGGCATGCCGCCGGCGCAAAGGTCGTTCGGGCCGTCGTGACCGAGGCGGCCAGGCTGGGGCTGGGGGCCTTGACGCTCTACAGTTTTTCCATCGAGAACTGGACCCGCCCGAAAGAGGAAGTCTCGGCCCTGATGCACCTGTACGCCGAATACCTCATCAACGAGCGGCAGATGTGCATCGACCATAACATCCGCTTACGCCACGTTGGCCTCAGAGACGGGCTGCCTGGCAGCGTCCTGCGGGAACTGGACGAATCGATCCGCGTGTCCGAGGGCAACACGGGCATGTTTCTGTGCCTGGCGCTTAACTACGGCAGCCGGGCCGAGATTATTGCCGGCGTTCGGCAGATAGCAAGGGAAGTTGCCGCCGGGCATCTCGATGCCGAGCTGATCGACGAGCAGGTAATAAGCGACCACCTCACCACGGCCGGGATACCGGACCCGGACCTGATCGTCCGCACCAGCGGAGAGATGCGGCTAAGCAATTACTTGCTCTGGCAGAGCAGCTACGCCGAATTCTACGTGACCGACGTCTATTGGCCCGACTTCTCGCCCGGCGAACTGCGCAACGCGATCGGCGCCTACAGCCGGCGCCATCGCCGGTTCGGGGGGATCCGCAGCACCGGCAAATAGGATTGCAGTGGCCCGCGGCATGATTCGTGTTACCGGCGCAATTACGATTGACGAATCTGAGCTGGCGTTCAGCTTCGTCCGTTCGCCTGGCCCTGGCGGGCAGAACGTCAACAAGGTGGCCACCGCTTGTCAGCTTCGATTCGACGTCGCCGGCTCTAACTCGCTGCCGGCCGATGTCAAACGAAGGCTGCGGGCCCTTGCCGGCAGCCGCATGACCGCCTCGGGTGAGTTGGTTCTCATCGCCCGCCGTTACCGCACGCAATTGCGCAACCGCACCGATGCCGTCGAGCGGTTGACTGCGATGCTACGGTCGGCGGCGACGGCCCCGAAGCATCGTCGCCCCACCCGGCCCACCGGCGCCAGCATACGCCGACGGCTCCAAGCCAAGCTGCGCCGCGGCCAAACCAAGCGCCTGCGCAAACCGCCGACCGAAGAATGACATGGAAGGTCTGCGTCGGTCTAACAATCCGCCGGCTTTACGCCCACTCTAGTTCCGGGTCGCCCTTTTTGATCTTTCCGAGCTCCCAGCAGCGTTCGCCCTGTCGGCGCAGTTGAGCCATAACGCTCTGGGCGAAACTGGCGGCGACGACGAGTACGAACCCGACGCCCATGTTGAACACGCGATACATCTCCGTCTCGTCTACGGGGCCCTTGGCCTGGATGAGCTTGAAGACGGCCGGGACCTGCCAACCTTTGCGATTGATACGTGCAGTCAGGCCGGCCGGCAGTACCCGCGGCAGGTTGCCGCCGAGCCCGCCGCCGGTGATGTGGGCCATGGCCTTTATCACCCGCTTGACCTTGTATTGGGCCAGGACGTTTAGCACCGGCTTGACGTAGATTCGCGTTGGGGCGAGCATAACCTGGCCGACGGATGCGCCTTCCAGCTCGGCTGGGGAGTCGTCGATCTTGTAGCCTGCGCGGTCCAGCAGCACTCGCCTGGCCAGTCCGTAGCCGTTGGAGTGCAGCCCTTCGGAGGCCAAGGCGATAACGCTGTCTCCCGGGACGGTTTCCGAACCGTCGATGAGTTTCTTGCGCTCGATCACACCGATGGCGAAACCTGCCAGGTCGAACTCGCCAGGCGCGTAGAAGTCGGGCATTTCGGCCGTCTCACCCCCCAGCAGCGAGCAGCCGGCCGACAGGCACCCGTCGCTGATGCCGCGGATGATCTCCTCTGCCTGTTCGGGCGATAGCTTGCCCGTGGCGAGGTAGTCCAGGAAGAACAGGGGCTCGGCCCCGCAACAGATGAGGTCGTTTACGCTCATCGCCACCAGGTCGATCCCGATGGTGTCGATTTTGCCGCACTGAAAGGCAACCTTGAGCTTTGTTCCCACGCCGTCGGTGCATGCGACCAGCACAGGGTCCACGTAGTTGCGTTTAAACAGCCGTTCGTTGTAGTCCAGGCGGAACAAACCGGCGAAGCTGCCGAAGTTGTCCATTACCCTCGGTCCGAACGTCCGCCGAACGAGAGGGGCGATCCTTCGGACCATCTCGTCGCCGGCGTCGATATCCACACCGGCGTCTTTGTAGGTCATGCTTGCACCGGCCGGGCCTTTGGGGCTTTGATTGCATGTCATGCGGACAATACTACCAGCCCGTCAGGCGTTTGCAAGACCTCGGCGACCGGCGCAGATGTCTGAACGCTTTGCCGTGATGGCACGATTGTTCGGTTGCACGGACTGGCCATTCGGCGAACTTTTTCGGGCCGGTGAAGTTTGACGAGGCGCCGGTCCGATAAAACATATACCCACTTGCGAAAGGAGAAGCCGCATGATTCAGCTGTACTGGCGAAACGTTACATCCGACGTAATTGGCGATCAGCACGGGATTACGCAGGGCGACTTGATGGCCCTTGGCGATCGCATGGCCGCCGCCCGGCAGGCAGTGACCGAGCACGGTTCGCTCGGCTATGTGGCCCTGCCGACGCGCCGCGACTACCGCGACAGCGCCATGGCGATGGTTAACAAGCACAAGGCCCGCTGCACCGACCTGGTGGTTCTGGGAATAGGCGGATCGGCCCTTGGCAACATCGCCCTGCAGGGCGCGCTGAACGGGGCTACCTACAACCTGCTCAGCGACGCCAAACGCGGCGGGCCAAGGCTGTTCGTTCTGGACAACGTCGATCCGGCCGCGATCAAAGAGACTTTGGCCCTGCTTGGCCGACGGCTTCAA
>JABMQG010000389.1 GCA_013203365.1 Planctomycetota bacterium
GAATTGGGGCAGGACAAGTTGGCGGCCAGTCTCCAGAGCGAGTGTGACGAGCACGAAAGGTTCTGGGGGGCCATACAAGACGGCCCACCAGGTGTTGACTTTTCGGAAATGGTTCATGCGGGGATCGTGTGGGGCTACATATTTCCGGCCCTGCCCGGATACCGTGTTGATTTTGCGCCCTTACGGACGGCGGAGTCATGGGTGGCAGCGGAGGTTGGACTGCTGGCCCTGCTGGCTGTGTTGACGCTGACGGCTCTGATCCTGGGGGCTGCCGGTCTGGTGTCATGGGCGATGAGCCGCAAAGGCCGTCGGCCAATGCTTCTGTTCCTGGGATGGCGGGAGATGGGGAAGATATGCCTGCTTTCGATTGCCCTGCCGCTTGCTGCGTATGGCGCGTACACATACATCCAGGGCTTGCCCAAGGATGCCTACGGACTGAACTATACGGCGGGGCGCGTCATCCTGGAGTTCGTCGCGGTCATAAGCCTGGTATGCACGCTTCTGATCGCCCTTTCCTACTCCGCTATACGCAGGCGATGCAAGGAGCTTGGTATTGATGTCCCCGAGCAGATCACGTTGCGAAGAAGATGGCTCGCGGCCGGACTGGCCGCGCTTCTGGTGTTGGCCACGCTCGCCTATGTAATCGGATGGTGGGCGGGGCCGTTCAGACCGCGGTCAATCGGCCGGTTTGGTGGGCTGTGGGACTCAATATTCGGTTACACCCAAAGTTCAGGAGTCAAGTTTCCATCAGTTGAAGGGCTGCTCTTTGCTGGCGCGGTGGTCCTGCTTACGACGATCTGGATTCTCGTAGAGCTGGCCCGCCTGGGGACTTCCAGGAAGATGGATCTTTTCCGCGGGACGTTTTTCCGCAGCATGATGCCGATCCTGTCGTCGGCCGTCATCCTCGTGGCCTTGGCGTGCGGCCTGGCGCTGCGGCAGGCGGAGTCCTCCGCCGCCGGTCGCGTGACCGGCGCGGCGGCCCTGTCGTTCTCAGAGTTGATCGACCGCTCCGATTACAGGCTGCTTCGCGAGCGGTTCAAGGAATGGTACGTACAGGATCAGCGTTCTACGGAAAGATAGGTGCTACAGGCGGTCTTGGACGGCGTGGACCTACGGGTTCCATCCGCCCCTTGCCAAGCGGCTCCACCTGCCGCTATCCTCTTCGCCTATGACATTCAAGCCATGGACGTTCGTTATGATGGCAATGGCCGGCTGGGTGAATCGCCAACAGCAAGAGGTGATAGAGTATCTCCGCCAGGAGAATCGAATCTTGCGGGAGAAGCTGGGCAAGAAACGGATCATCCTCAACGACAGCCAAAGGCGCTGCTTGGCGACGGCGGCCATAAAGCTGGGCAAGGACCTGTTACGCCAGTATGGAACGCTCTTTTCGCCCGAGACGCTGTTGCGTTGGAACCGCATGTTCATCGCCAGCAGGTACGATGGCTCCGATCACCGCGGCAAACGGGGCCCTGTGCCGACCAAGGCCAATATGATCCGCAAGCTGGTGCTCATGATGGCAGAGGAGAACCCATCATGGGGCTATGGGCATCGCGCCGCGTCGACCATGCCTCTTGAAGCAACACCAAGAACGCCGTCATCCACTTGGGGAACATCGATTCGCCCTCTTTCACACCAGACGTAACTATAGTATTCGCAACAGCCCGACATTTTGGACCACAGCCGCCAGAATGCAAGGGAAGGCTTCTTCGCGGGTCTCTCGCCAAGCAGACCTCATAACCCCCGCCTGCTGAAGTATTTCTTATTTTCAGCGTTGATATGTCAACTTTTTGTGTTCAGCGTGCCCGAAGGGGGTGTGGACCACACTACGCCTGGACCTCATGGCCGCTGGTGGTGATGGCCAGCCGGTAAGCCTCCAACAGGTCACCGTCGTCGTCAATCACCATAACCTTCACCATGGAAACGCCCTTCACTTGGCAACGCCGGTCTCTGCGAAGATTATTGTACCGCCACAACAATCCGGTTGGCAGCAGCTACTTCAGGATATCGTCGACGCAAGCCGTAAGCTTTTCCGGATCCACGGGCTTGCGGAGGAAGGCTTCCACCGGCAAGAAATCGCCGGCCTTCTGGGGTTCCAGCTCTATGCCCATCTTCTGCTCTATGCAGGTCAGCATGACGATGGGAATCGACTTGAGTTTGGGATCTTGCCGGAGCTCATACGCGAAGTGGAATCCCTCCGTGTCGGTCTCCATCATGACGTCCAGGAGGATCAAGTCGATCATCTGGGACTTCAGCGCCTGCTGGGCTTCCTTCCGGCTGGCCGCTTCCACAATTTCGTAGCCGGCCTTGGAGAGCACGATTCGGGTGGTTTGCCTCAAGTCAGCGTCATCATCCACAACGAGAACTCGCTTGGCCATCGGTTGGGCTCCTTGCTCTGTCAGAAGCAATCCGGCGACTGGCTACAGACGATCCGCCAGTCGCCAAAACAACAGGACTCGCTACATCTCCACGACAGTCTACCCGAGGTTCGAATGGAATGGAAACGCATTTCTGAGACGCTTGGTGATGCGGCAGGCGAACCGTGTCCAAGGGAATGGCTTGATGGGACCATGTGAAATTTTTTTTGCGAAATGTCTCTCAAATTTCTTGACACCGCGCGAAAGAAGCCCTACGGTCCTCGTCGTGAGACGTGAACCGGCCGGTTGGTTTTTCGGCCGGTTGTATTATATTCGCTCTCATACGCGTGCCAGTTAGAAGTATCCTTTGTGGGTGTATTTTTCTACAAGGGTGTCCAAGGTGGCGTACCATATCTCTGAAGCGGAGTTGGTCGGTTTGCTGGGACACTTGGCCTTGGCCGGGGGTTCTGTGCTCGGCTCGGTCCCCACATCCTCGCTGCCGTGGTTGGACTGGCTGGGCCCCGAAAATTCCCCCGATTCATTCGCCCAAGCGCTTCGAATGCCCCGATCGGCGCAGAGCCCCAAGGGGGCGGTGCTGGCAGCTAGCGAGTCGATGGGGCGCTATGGCCGCTCCGTTGCGACGGCAACAGCCACGCCGACCGATTCCCTTACCATCGTCGGGGTGCGGGCGTGCGAACTGAAGGCGATACGATATCTGGACAAGGTCCTGCTTGATGGGGACTTCCACGATCCGGCCTACGAGGCCAAACGGCGAGCGATGACGATTGTCTCGTGTGATTGCCTCGACTGCACTGACTCGTGTTTCTGCACGCTGGTGGGCGGCCGGCCGTTTGCCGACGAGGGGTTCGACATCAACCTCACCGGTCTGAGCGATGGATGGGTCGTCGAAGTGCTCAGCGACAAGGGCCACCGGCTCTTTGCCACCAAGCCACCCCGCGCCACCCCGGAGCAATTGGAGCAGCGCGATCAGGTACGCCGTGCGATGACGCAACGGATCGAGGCGCAGAATGTCCGCTGGTCGCTCCGCGTGGAAGACAGCACGCCAACCAGACTGCCCGAGGCCGGCGGCGAGGGCTGGCAGAAGTTCGCCGCCGATTGCGTGGAGTGCGGAGCCTGCAACACTGTCTGCCCCACATGCTATTGCTTCTACTTGTACGATCAGCACGCCGGTTCGGAGGAGTTCGAGCGAGTGCGGACGTGGGACAGTTGCCTGCTTAGCACATACCACCGGATGGCCGGCGGGTCACACGTCAAAATCACCCCCCGCCCGCAGCTGCTGGCCCGACTGGCCAACCGGGTGCTGCACAAATTCACCTATTCTCCTCAGCAGCACGGGATGCTGAGCTGCGTGGGCTGCGGACGGTGCATCGACGCCTGCCTGGGCCGGATTGACATCCGGCAGATGGTCCGGGAGCTGTCCCCATGATCTCCATATCCAAGAATTCATACGTTCCGGAGCCAGCGAAACTGATCGAGGTCGTAGACGAGACGCCCACGATCAAGACGCTGATCCTTCGTCCCAAACAGCCCATGGGTTTCCGCGCGGGCCAGTTCGTTCAGTTGACACTGCCGGGCGTCGGGGAGGCGCCATTCACGCCCTCCAGCTCGCCCCAAGAGCCGGACCGCATCGCCGTGACCATCCTGAAGACAGGCGCCGTAACGGACCGGCTGCACCAGTGCCGCGTGAACGACGTGCTGGGGCTTCGAGGCCCCTTCGGCAAGGGCTATCCGATCGAGAAGCTCCGGGGCAAGGATGTCTTAATCGTAGGGGGCGGCGTGGGCCTGGCGCCGCTACGGTCGCTGATCCTGGCCCTGCTGGCCGAACCCGACAGCCCCCGGCGCATCAGTATTAAGTACGGCGCACGCTGCCAGGAAGAACTGCTGTACCGCGACCAGTACGCCTCCTGGGCCGAATGCCCGAAGGTGGACTTTACCTGCACGATTGACTACCCCCAGGAGGGCTGGACAGGCCGGACCGGCGTGGTGACCAACCTGTTGGCCGGCTTGGACGTCGACAAGGCCAACTGCCTGGCGTTTGTGTGCGGACCCGGCATCATGCTGAAGTTCACCTCCTTAGCCCTGGTGGACGAGGGGCTCCGCACGGACCAAATCTATCTGTCAATGAACCGGCGCATGAGCTGCGGAATGGGGCTATGCGGCCGATGCAATATCGGCCCGTACTATCTGTGCAAGGA
>JABMQG010000037.1 GCA_013203365.1 Planctomycetota bacterium
CCTGTGATTCGTCGAATCCGTCTCGATCGGCGTCGCCGGCCGCCCAGGAGTTTGGACGGGCCAGGCGGGCCATGGCCGGCGGAGGCCGGGCGAAATTGGCGAGATGACTATCCCCTTCGCTGCCCGGCGGGGCGATGAGAAACGACCAAATGCCAACAGGTCCGGCAAAATCGCTTACAGTCAGCACCTTGCCTATCCATCCATTTGACCAGGCCGCCGGCATCGGTGTTGTGATGCGTACGCCGGGCAGGTCCTCGCCGCCGGCATTGTTGATCGTCACGGCGGTAATCCATCTGCCGTCGGCGTAAAAGGTGTACTCCCATCGTATTTGTCGAACGTCCATGTCGGCCCACTCGCCCGCCTGGCCCGTCCAAACTCCTGGGCGACCGGCGACGCCGATCGAGACGGATTCGACGAATCACAGGGGTGCTATTTCGCCCGTAGCGTCGGCGGGAACTGTCGGCTGGAACTGAGCGGGGGCACCTCAGGGCTGCGACGCCCCGTCTTCCGCGTCGCCGGGCCGTGGACGGGACAGGTCACTGCCAACTGCGACGGCAAACCCCTGCGACCGGTCGTCAAGCTGGACGACAGTATCCTCCTTGTCGTCGACGATACGGTCACCACACCCGCTATAGTCGAATTCACAGGACCGGTCGACCTGCTGGATGAATGAACCAATCGTTAGAGTAGTTTTAGATTTTACTGTAGCACTCAGGTCGTTTGTGGCTTCGGCTGTCGGCATCGCCTGCTGAGCCCTTCTCGCAAGGGGTGTCTTGGCTCGGCCGTGACCGCCGTATATATAATTGCAGGTTGCCTAAATTGGGCAGGCGGGTGGGTCGATGAGATGTTGGATGCCCTGGTGCGGTGGGGTGGGGGGAGGGATAAAAAAGGTTCTATTGACATTCGCGTTACAAAAGTAACTATGCCGGTACGATTCAGTACGGAATTGCGGGGCAATCCGAAGATCAATAAAAAAAGGTTCTAATCGATGAAAACAGGGCGAATCATAAAGTGGTCGATTGGTTTGCTGGCGTTCGGTATCTTCGCCACGTGCGCTGTGCTGTACATTATGGCCAGCCGTGTTCCCGACGACTATCATCCGATTGTCATGGGCGCCGAGCAGAAACAAGAGGCCCTCCAGTCGCTGAAAGACAAGGTGGAGCAGTTCATTCGCCTGGCTGGTGAAGTCGGCAGCCTGGAAAAACCGCTAACGCCGACCGGAAACGCCCGACCGACTCAAAACAAGCGATTTCAGATGACGGTCAACCAGAAAGAGCTCAACCAGTGGGCCGCCACGATATCCGAAAAATTCGCGGATGCATTGCGCGAGCTCGGCATGAGCCAGCCGGCGGTGGCGATTGGAAACAACCGCCTCACCTTCTACTCCTACTGGGACCGGTACGACAAGGTGGTCGGGTTGGATATTGGATTTGCCTTCAACCAAGATGCGAAGATGACCATTCAGCTCGACAGGGCCCGCATCGGGACCTTGCCCATGCCCGAACAGGCGATGGAAAAGCACAAGACCGAGCTTATCAGCAAGCTTCAAGACCACGTCCGATCGATTGGCAGTGGGGGCGGACAGTTCGCCGGAAAACCGATGGGCCTGTTCAACGCGGCGGCAGGACAGATTGCCGACGCCATGTCCGGCCGGCCAGTGACCCTTGACATCCGCCAGGGGTTCGGCAATGTACGCATCAACAACATTACTATGCAAAATAACATCGCCACGATAGACGTCGTGTCCCTGCCGCCGGAGCAGGACCAATCACCCACCTCAAACAATCCCAAAACTAAGCGTCCCTAACAGAATGACTCGCCGCTCCGAGGCGCCGCGTCGGGTCATGTAGTTATCAGGTAGATATTACGATTCGGCGACTCGCAGCAGCCGGCAGAGACTACCTTCCAGCGGCTCGAGTCGGAACTTCCCCCGCGTTCGTCGCCCGTCCAGTCGAACCACCCGAACTTCGCCCTCGACGACTGAGGCAGAATAGGTTCCGCGGTCCGCGATTTGCACTCTACCCCGGCCGCCGCTTATGGGGCCTTCATAGGTGAGGTAAACCAGGCGATGATCGCTC
>JABMQG010000390.1 GCA_013203365.1 Planctomycetota bacterium
CTACAGAATCCTGCAGATTTTGAGCCTCATACTTTTCGACAAGAGGCCCATTTAACAGGTGTTTTCTGAACATGATTACTTAACTGAAAACATACAGTATTGTAACCAATTGACACTACTAGCGTTGTAACGGGACACTATTGCTTAAAGTGCTCTAATGCTTTTCTTCAGCAATCCAACTCGGCCGCACAGAAGCGTGCTCTAATCTTTCGTCAAGGTCAAGTTTTTGCCTGTCTGGCCTGGTTCGAATACGTGCACCTTCCGCATATCCAGGTGCAGGGAGGCAGCCGAGCCGGGCTTCAGTTCGCGTCGAGAGTCCATCCTGGCGACGATGTGCGGATGATTGGCAGTCGCGGTGAAGATGTCCATCTTTTCGCCCAACGGCTCGATAACGTGGATACTGACGGGTATCTGGTTTTCCTCGCCGGCGAATCGGCCTTGCCCGCCCATGTCCATCGCCTCCGGCCGAATGCCCAGCACGACCTCCTTGCCGGACCAGCCTGCGAGGTTTTTGGCGTGCGATTCAGGCAGTCGGAGGCGGAAATCGCCGGCGTCGAAGTACGCCCTGCCGTTCATGGCCATCCGCCCTTGCAGGAAGTTCATCGGGGGGGTGCCGACGAAGCCTGCGACGAACCGATTGATCGGCTGGTCGTAGACCGTCAGGGGAGTATCTACCTGCTGGATTAGGCCGTCTTCCATCACAACAATCCGATCACCGAGCGTCATTGCCTCTTCCTGATCGTGCGTAACGTAGACGATGGTCGTCTTGAGCCTACTGTGAAGCCGCTTCAGTTCCGCCCGCATTTCCACGCGCAGCTTGGCGTCGAGATTGCTAAGGGGCTCGTCGAACAGGAACGCCGCCGGTTGACGGACGATCGCTCGTCCGACCGCCACACGCTGGCGTTGCCCGCCGGAGAGGGCCTTGGGCTTGCGTTCCAGAAGTTCCCCGATACCGAGGATCCTCGCCGCCTCGCGAACTCGTGAATCGATCTCCGTTTTTGGGAACTTGCGAAGCTTCAGCGCGAAGGCCATATTTTTGTAGACCGTCATGTGAGGGTACAGCGCGTAGTTTTGAAAGACCATCGCGATGTCCCGATCCTTAGGCGGCACGTCGTTGATCACTCGCCCGCCGATACTTATGATGCCGCCGGTGATCTCTTCCAGACCGGCCACCATTCGTAGCGTGGTGCTCTTGCCGCACCCGGAAGGTCCGACCAGGACGACGAACTCTTCATTGGCGACATACAACTGAAAGTCCCGAACGGCATGGATGCCACCCGGATAGATCTTGTTCACCTTGTTAAGCGCCACATCAGCCATAGCTGCATCCTCGTTGTTGCACTTGTACGCGATTCCCAGCCGTTACGGCAAGGACGATTATACACGCCATGATTCCGGCGATGCCAGCGTTTTTTGTGCACCTACGCATCGAGAGCAAAGAAATTAAAGCAGTTCACCGATATCTATGGCGATATCACGAAATTGGCCGGCGGGCATGGTGAGCGTTTGCCACTTGGCGCTACGTGGCTTGGCGGCTGATTTGTATTCTGCGAGCGTGACGGCCGCGAAGGCATAGTGCCGGCCGCGAAAGAAGTGCACGTCATTGAACGGCGTCTTCTCCGGGGGGCCCTGGAGCCAGTATGCAAACACCAGCACCGCCTGAAAGTCTGGTCCAAAGACCAGCTCCCATTGAGTAAGACCTTCCACGTCCTCTCGCGTTATCCAGTTTTCCCACACCCGGCCGGTCCGCCGTTTGCCTGTAATGGCCAAGTCGGGGAATTTTCGGCCCTTCACGTCGACAAGCAGGTTCGGCCCGCCTGCCGAATAGACGAGAAAGTCGAAATTCTTCAGATTCGCGCCGGCGAAGGCCTTCTTCTTGGCATCGTCAACAACTATGTATGGCCAATCCTTGCAGCGGAGGTAATTTTCAAACGCAGATTCGTAATGATCATCTCGGCCGGCCATCGGGGCCCTACCGCTTCAGTTCGCTCACCAGCGACTCGCGTCTGATGCGACGCTGATCGCCGGTGGCGAGATCCTTGACCACCAATTCGTTCGTTTCCGCCAATTCCTGCCCGACTATCACCGCCAAGGCCGCGCCTCGCTGATTGGCGGTCTTCAGTTGCTTGCCCAACTGCTGTCGCTTGTATGACAGGCCCACACTTAGCCCGGCGCGCCGAAGCTCGGCGACTATGCCTAAGACCACCTCCAGCATCCCGTCGCCGGCGTCTATCACGAAGCAGTCGCACCGCTCGGTGAGATCCGGCAGCTTGCCCGCCTCGGCCAGTACGATTCCCAGAACGATATCGCCCATGCCAAAGCCGGTGGCCGGCATTTTCGGCCCTCCGAGCATCTCCAGCAAATTATCGTACCGCCCTCCCCCTGCCAACGCCCTAAGCGATCGGCCAGCGTCGAAGGCCTCGTAGACTACCCCGGTGTAGTAGGCCAGCCCGCGAACGACGTGCAGGTCAAGCCGGCAATACTCCTTTGCCCCCATTGCCGACAGAATTCCTATGACCTCGGCGAGTTTTTTGCACTCATCTCGCACCTGTTCGCTTCCGCCAATACGCTCGGCCGCCTCCTCAAGCGTAGTGGCGTCCTGAAACTGCGAAAGACGTTCGATTTGCCGGCCGTCCAAGCCCATCTTGATACACATTTCAGTGAACGCCTCAGGCGGAACCTTGTCTCGCTTGTCGAGTATTGCCAGCATGGCCTCGTGCTTGTCATCGCCCACCCCCACGGCGTGCAGGGCCGAGGTGATAATCGCTCGGCTGGACATGGCGACCGTGGCCTCCGCCGCCGACAAGCCTAGTTCGGCCAGCAGGTCGACGAGCGTGAAGATGCACTCAGCGTCGGCCAATGCGTCATCGGAGCCGACCACATCCACGTTCCACTGAAAAAACTCCCGCCCCCGCCCCTTTTGGGGGTTCTCCGCCCGACACAGCCTGGGTATTGAGAACCACTTGATCGGCCGCGGCAGCGAATTGACCTTCGCATTTACCATTCTCGCCAATGTCGGGGTGATTTCGGGCCTCACCGCCAGCTCGCGCCCGCCGCGATCGGTCAGGCTGAACAGTTGACTGACGATCTCCTGGCCGCTCTTGATTCGGTACAGGTCGAGGTATTCC
>JABMQG010000391.1 GCA_013203365.1 Planctomycetota bacterium
GATAGTTTACAAGTCGCCGGCCTTCAGCGCGAAGGAACTCACCGTGATGCCTGGCCGGACCGTAACCATGAAGGACAGCGCCGCCTACGGATTTATCATGATGCAGGGGCACGGAACCTTCGGGCCGTGGAACATCGAGACCCCAACGATGATCCGCTACGGCCAACTGACCTACGACGAATATTTTGTCAGCGAACAGGCCGCCGTCAAGGGTGTCAAGATCACAAACCCGTCGGAATCCGACCCAATAGTCATGCTCAAGCACTTTGGGCCGGGCAACCCCGACCTCGTTTTGTAAGACTCTAGTTTTAGAACCAAGCTTGGCAATTTCGGCAGGCTTGTTTGCGCTGAAATCGCAAACGGCCTGTCTCATAACTAATTTTGTGCGAAAGGATCAGAAAGATGAGTAGCGGAAAAGTTAGTTTCACCATATTCACCAAGCCGTGGACTATCCCTTTGGGCCAATTGGGCAAGATGGTCAAGGGCATGGGCTTCGACGGTGTGGAGCTTCCCGTTCGCCCGAATTACCAGGTTGAGCCGGCCAACATTGCCAAAGGCCTGCCGGAGGCTGCTAGGATACTGGCCAACGAAGGCATCAAGATCGGCAGCATAGGCGGCCCCACCGACGAAGCCACCATTGCCGCCTGCGGAGAGGCTGGCATTCCCATTATCCGGGTGTGCGTCGACATCGACATGAAAATCGGATACATGGCCTCCGAGCAGCGCATCCGCAAGCAGTACGACGCACTCCTGCCGATACTCGACAAGCACAAGGTGGCTATCGGCGTGCAGAACCACTGCGACTACAACGTCGGCAGCGCCATCGGAATAATGCACCTGATCGAAAAATACGACCCCAAGCACATCTGCGCCGTCCTGGATATGGCCCACTGCGGCCTGGACGGCGAACCCGTGGACATGGCACTTGACATCGTCTGGCCGCAGCTCAACGGGCTGATAAACTTCAAGAGCGCCTTCAGATACCGCCTCAACGGCCCCGAAGAAACCGAAGCCAGCTTTAACATACAGTGGACCACCTGCCATCATTCCAACTACTCATGGAGCAAGATGGTCGGCCTGCTGAAGCAAAAGGGCTACACCGGAAACATCTGCCTGCCGGCCGAGTATAGCGATATGCGCACCGGCAGGATGGTTATGGACGACAGTATATTACCCATGGTTCGCGAAGATCTGGCCTACATCAAGGCGCTGTTTGCAAGCCAGACCCCCGGCCAGGAATGACTTAAGGCTGCCGTAGGCAAACTCGACTCAACCCCGGCGAGAATGCGATAACTCGCCGCCACAATAAGGAAAGGGACATCCCGTGACGAAAAAAGTCAGTAAGAAACCTGCAAGATCGGTCAGGGCCGCCAAGAAGGTCAAGAAGGTCAAGAAGGTCAAAAAGGTCAAAATCTGCATGATCGGTGCCGGCAATATGGCCAATGCGGTCCATTACCCGTCGCTGGCTTCGTTCGACGACGTGGAGATCGTGGGCATCTGCGATGCCGACCCCGCGAGGCTAAACACCACGGCAGATAAATTCAACATCCCAACGGAAAGACGCTACCTTGCCGGCGCAAGTGACGACTACCAGAAGATGCTGGCACAGGCCAAACCCGACGGGGTCTATGCAATCGGACCGCCCGGCATCATGTTCGACATCTGGGTGTGGTGCCTGCGGAATAAGTTCAACCTCTACATCGAAAAGCCGATGGGCGTCACGATCCATCAGGCCCGCGTCCTGAGGGACCTCGCCGAGCAGAACAAGCTCATCACCCAGGTCAGCCACCAGCGGCGAACAGTCCCGCTACTTACCCGGATGCGCGACGAGTGCATGAAGAGGGGACCCATCACTCACGCCGTGGTGGAGTTCTTCAAGTGCGCCATTCAGCCTATGTGCACGGCTACCGACCACATGATGGACGACTGCACGCACTCGGTGGACACCGCCAGGTGGATCTGCGGCGGCGAAGTCGTTGACGTCGAGAGTCACTGCAAGCGAATTGGCGTGCCGGACATCAACTGGATAGGTTCAGTGCTGCACTTCGACAATGGGTCAACGTGCTTCATAGTCAACACCTGGTCGTCCGGCCGGCGTATCTTCCGCGTTCAGATGCACGCACCAGGCATCTACACCGACGCCGAGATTGAAGGCAAGGCATACCTGTACGCCGACAACGATTACCAGGGCAAGGTCTTCGATACACGCGAGGTGGCCGGGAGCGACGAAACGTACGTATTCGGCGGGTTCCGCAACAAGAACCGCGAATTCATCGACTCGATCAAAACCGGGAAAGACGTTACTTCGTCACCGTTCCGAGATGCGGTCAAGACCATGGAGGTCTGCGAGATCATCCTCGCCGAGGCCCTGCTAAACGGAGAATAGGCCAGCTTGCAACTATCGGATATCGTAGTTATCGTCCAGTCTTTATCGGCTTTTCTTGACGCAGTCGGCGGTCCGCCGACCCGGTTCACTGCCGGCGGACCGCCGCAAAAGCGTTTCCCTCGGTGCTACAGTCA
>JABMQG010000392.1 GCA_013203365.1 Planctomycetota bacterium
CCGCTGATTAAGAGTCAGCTGCTCTACCAACTGAGCTAGCGGCGCACGCAATAAAAAAACTTGCAGGAGGGTCACTCTAACAAGCTTCTCTTATCGGTCAAGGGGAAAAACCGGTCTGCCGGCCGGAACCGCGACCTTTGGGGCTCTAAGGATGGCCGCAACTTCTTACCCGGCCCGGCCTGTTTCGACGGGTACGTTGGGGCACCTGGCTTCTATCAGGGTGACCAGCGCACTGAAATTGCGAAGTTTCAGCGAATCGAGCTTCATCACTTTTGCCTTGCCTGCATCCTCGTAATGCAAGTAAAGCAAGCCTTTCTTACCCATCTCAAGTTTCGTTACGCGATCCCAACCGACCTTGGGCTTGCCTTGATAGCCTATCCCATCCTGATCGGCAAGCACTCTGCGTCGCAGCATAATTGCGCCGTAACCCATCAAGACAGCGCCGACCGGAACGAGGAAAATTCCAGCCACGTTGAATCTGTATTTCCAAATGTCTTTTTCCGGGCTGTACTTCGGTTTGCCCTCGGCGTCTTTGGCAATCAGCACGTCGTGGGCGCAGTACAGGCCGAAACCCAGCGCCACTGCCCCGACAAGCAACAGCCGAATGCATGGATCCAGCGCAGCCGGGCAGGTGACGCGTTTTGGCTTTTCGTCCGGCACAGTATTCTGATGCTCAGTCATAGCCAGGCTCCCTTTCCCATCGAGTTAACCTCATGGCAATATACGAAAGAGGCGCCTCTGCGTCTATTGTTATTGTCTATTGTCCGGTCGGGATTTGCCAACGGCGCCGGCCGCCGGTAGAATAACACCGCAATGGGCGTTTCAACTGGGCAGAGCAAGGCTTCCGCTGGTCCTGTGCGGCTGGCCCTGGTGGCTGGCGCGGATACGATGCGCCACATCGGCCAAGTGGTTCAACACCTGACTGTTGGCTTGGTGGACGCACCCGTCCATGTTACGGTGGTCGCGCCCGCCTCGGTTGACTTGTCGAACCTTCCCTCTCCGCCGGTGGGGGTCTTGACTTACGACCTGGACTGGTTTGGGAAGCCCACCCGTCGGACTGTGGAGGCGATTGGGTCTCAACTGGCCGGTAGAAATATTGAACTACTGCACGCCCTCGACGGCACCGCCCATTCGTTGACGCGGAAGCTGAGCGAAGTAGGCGACTGGCCGTATTTGGTGTCGGTGTTGGGACTAGGTCAGTCCAGCCGGCTGACGCCTCTGGGAGCCCATTGCAAAGCGGTCTTGGCTGCCAGCATGTCGATCCGCGCCAAGTTGCTGTCACGCCATGTTGCGCCGCCGGAGCAGATTATCATTCTTCGACCTGGGATTCACCGGGTGCGGCAGGCGAACTGCTTTGCACGGCCCGGCCGAAGGCCTGCCATAATTGCCGGCGGCGAACTAAACGTATACGAACCTTTCAGCACCGCGATAAAAGCCTTTGCCGACCTGGTCCAAAGCCATTACGACTGCGTACTGTTCATCTTCGGCAACGGTAAAGCGGAACACCGGCTGCGAGTGCAGGCCCAGCGACTCGGCCTGATGGGGATAATCACTTTCGTGGATCGTATGCCGCAACACCAACTGGCCGATGTTTTCAAGGCGGCGGATGTCCTCGTGTACCCGCATTCCAACGGCATGCTGGAAATGGATGTGCTACAAGCCATGGCTGCCGGCATACCAGTCCTGGTTGGCGGGGCGTGTGTGGGCGATTTCGTCATGGATGCGGAGACGGCTATAAGCTATTCGGCTGCCTCCCAAGCTGATCTGACTGCAAAGTTGAAGATGCTGCTCGATGAGCCCAACAACGGCATCGCCATGGCCGAGTCGGCCTTGGCCTATCTGGGGGAACACCACTCCCCGGCACAAATGGTCGCCGATCTGGCAGCACTGTACCGCGAACACATCGTTCGCTTGCAAACAGTCAAAGTTTCCTGAATGGACGTCAGCCCACCAGTCAGCCAGGGGCGGACGCGCTTTCACTGGCGGCGCCAGCACGTATCTGCGATGCATCAAAATGTTGCATGACTCGACCTTGCTGCAAAAGGCAGTCTCGCCCGGCCTGCTCTATTGCTCGGTTTTTTTACTTGTCACCCGGTTCGACTTGTTTTTCGTCCGCGGGCCCTTCCTGTTCCGTCGGCTCAGCCGGCTCCTGCTGCCCGGTCGGTTCTTTCGCGGTTTCAGCAGGCTCGGCAGGAACTTCAGGCAGTTGTTCCTCGGCATCGAGTTCATCGATGTATACGTCGTCCAGGTCGGTCGCGTCCACCTTGCGCCGGAGCAGGTAGTAAATGGTCGTATAGCTGCTCACCCAGAAGCTAAGCACAAAAGCCACTACCAGCCCAGCGACAAGGTACACCCAAATATTAATGATAAACGAGGCGGCTGATTCTATGCCACCCATGACCGAGAAGTTCAGATTGCCAGCAAGCTGGTCAAACGTCGGCCGAGGCCACAGCAAGTCCATCTTGGTCGCGCCGTCGGCCAGTTCCGGCGCCTTGTTTAGGCCCAGCCCGGTGCCCAACAACCCTTTAGCCACGAAGAAATGGGCCGAAAGAAGCGTCAGGAATGCAAACAGCCGCACGAACAAATACGAGATTGTGCCGTACACCACCGCTATGACGGAATACAGGGCATACCGCCAAGGCCGGGTGAAAACATAGCTGAAACTGCGGCTGATCGCGTCGAAACTATCGGAGCCTTCCACCGCGATAGTCGGGTACATCAGGGGCAGCCCGGCTGCCAGGCCGATACACAGGAACGTCACGATGGCACCCAGAACCAAGGCCAGGACAAACAGGACACCCATGATGACATCGCCGATAGCGAAGGTTCCCAGCAGTCCGCCAAGGCCCATCAGAACGGCCAAAACCAGGATGATGGCCAGCGGAATCAGTGGTGCGGTGAAAAAGCTGAAGAATTTCCCGATGGAGAATCGCAGGGCCTGCGTAATGGTGATCTTCTCTTCACGGGCCGCGTGAAGGGCGGCGATGCGGGCAATCGCACCGCCGAACAGGGCCCAAATCGCCAGGGTCACCAGCAGGAAAATGATGGCATATATCAGGTGGTTGCAGATAAGCCAGACCGGTCCCCACAACATCAGGAACACCGAGGGCAGGAATCCCACACCATCAGGATTGCTGGTGGTGCCACCGTACGGTAAGGCCATGCCGACCGGGATAGCCGCCGCCTTGATTGTATTGTGGTCGGCGAATACGCGAGAAAAACCCGACGCGAAATCGCCACGGCAGACGGCGGAGACGGCATTGCGAACGCATTGCCGCTCGTAGTTCATCAGCACGCAGGAGAGTCCGCGCCCGTAAAGCTGCTCTTTTCTCTTCTCAATCCCATCCAGCCGAACGTGCCATAAGGCGCGCCTGGCGGCGTTGAGGTCTTTCTCAAGCTGCTCCCGGGCCTGCTTTTCCTCTTTGGCGGTCATCGCCTTGACGGTCTTTCTGGCGCTGTCTTCGGCTTCGCCGAAAAACACCTTCTCGGCATCGTCGAGCATGTCCGTAGTGGCCTCGGCGTACTTTTCCCACACGTCGTCCATGTCGTCTTCGACGTCTTTCAATACGTTGGCTATTTGCAGGGATGGCGGCGCTGACGACTTGTTCTTGGCGTCGAGAGCATCCTTCACCTGCTTGCCAAGGGCGGAAGTCATGGCCCCGCCGGCCTCGCGGTAGGCACTCAGTACCGGCTCATTCGTTCGGGCTCCCTCGACGGCCTGGACACGCCAACTGGCCAGTTCCCATCGGGCCTTTTCAGACCGCTGGTCGAGCATCTGCCCATATACGGCACTGCTGGGGGCCTGGTAATAAGCGTATATGTCACCAACCTGCGCCCCGGCGCCGCCCCAGGACCAGATCCAGTCCAGCCCCAGGCCTAAAAAACACGTCAACACCACTGCGGCCAGCGCAAGCAGCAATTTGCTCGGATGGATAGCCATCCGAAAGCCTTTGAAGATCTGGGTGAAGCTAAACAACTCCGTCCAGTTGACCCGCTGCAATTCCTGAGTTTCGTCCGCCATGACCGCTCCTTTCATTCGATATTCGATGCTTTCACGATTCGCCTAATCCGGAGATGGTCCTTCACCAGATTTACCCCTTCGCGGCAGCAGAGCCTGTCTGTTCAGGTCGCCACGTTAGCACACATAACGCCAATGGGGCGCGTCCAAACACACCAAACGCAAACCACTCGGCCTGGGCCATACGCCGGAATTCCAATTGGAATCATTGTCAGCGCAGCACCTTGCGACGGTGATTATCCCCAAAACGGGCTTGAATCGCAAACCGCAAATTGAAAATTAAAAAAGCCTCAGTCTTCATGCTCGTCGTCGGCGAGCAAGTCCTTGCTGATACGGTGCTCCCCGCTGAACCATTGGCCCAGGTCAATCCACTGGCACCGCCGGCGGCAAAACGGATGCCAACTCGGCTCGTTGGCCGAATCGTATGTGAACTGCCGGCCACACTGCGGACACGTGGCCTTTCTTGATGTGGCCCCGTCGTTCATTGCTCGATCCGAAAAGGCTACGTCAAAACGTCAATTGCCGCCAGACCCCGCCATGCACTTCAAGTAGAACCGATATCGAATAGGCTAACACCCCCGGTGGGGGGGGCTGTTTTCGCCTTCCTGTTGTCGGCAGGCCTACTGGTCCGTCTTGTGCTGGCATTTTGCCTTGCCAGGCGAGCTTTTCGTACCCTCGGAAGCGGATGAGGATACTGAACTTTCGGCACCGCTCTTGTCGGCGGTTGTGCCGGGCTGGGCGCCAGTCTTGTCGGCCTTTGCGCCGGACTGGGCGCCGGTCTTGTCGGCAGCGGCGTCCTTCTTGTACCCGTCGCTGCGGTAATCGGTCTGATAAAAGCCGCTACCCTTGAAGATGACGCCCCCTCCGACCCCTGCCAGGCGCCGAAGTTTATGCCGCCCGCACGCGGGGCACTTGCGAATCGACGAAGCCGTGATTTGCTGAAACTTCTCAAACGCGTGTTTGCAGGACTCACATTCGTATTCATAAGTCGGCATCGTCACAAATCTCCACAAACTTCCGGGCCGTCAGGCTGCTTGGCGCCGCCTTCCGGCAGTTCGGCGTCGATTCGGGCCTCGGCCGCAGGGCTGACGGCCACCACGACCTTCGCCGGGCGGATCGTCCGACCCTTTAGAACGTAGCCCTTTTGCACTTCGGAAATAACGGTCATCGGCTCGACGTTTTCGGCCGGCTGCTGCAAAATCGCGTCGTGCATGGCGGGGTCAAAAGCCCGTCCCAACGCCTCTATATGCTCTACACTGAACCGTTTCAAAACATCCAGTGCCTTCTTGTAGACCAGGTCGGTGCCCACCAGCAGGGGGTCGCCGCTATCGTGGTTGGCCCTGGCGTGCTCAATGGCCCGCTCCAGATCGTCCATCACGTCGAGCAGTGCCAGGATCGGGCCGGTCACCGCGAACTGGCGAGCCTCTTCGATCTCTCGCAATGCCCGCTTCTGGTAGTTCAAGTAGTCCGCCGAAACCCTTTGCAGGCGGGCCAGCAGGTTGTCCCGCTCAGCCGTCAACTCCTCAAGGCTACTGCCCGCCGTCCCCTCGCCAGACGGCGACGACTCGAACGCGCCTGATGGTTCGGTTGCAGGGGCTTCTTCGGCCGTATCCTCGTCGTAAGCTTTATGTTTCTTGCTCTTTCTCATCCTGGTCCGTTGTTTTCCCCCTGACTGTACAACACAACTCCCATTTGCCGGTTTACCGGTTCAGCATCATGATTTCTTCTCGCGCGTGCCGAAATACGCGGCGAGCTTGTCCATGAAACTCTTCTTCGCCGGATGACTGTCCTTTTCCTCGGTCTGGGCCAGTTGATTCAGCAGCTCTTCCTGTTTCTTGGTCAGCTTGCGGGGCACCTCGATAACGACCTGAACGAGTTCGTGTCCGGGTCGGCCGGTGCGTATGTCTGGCAACCCGCGTTTGCGCAACGTGAATACTTCTCCGTGTTGCGTGCCCGCGGGGATGTCCATCAACTCGGTTCCGCTGAGTGTCGGCACATCCACCTGCCCGCCCAGCGCCGCCTGGGTGTAACTGATAGGCACCTGGCATATAAGGTTGTTTCCGTCCCGCCCCAGCAACGGGTGCTGCCGGACCCGCACGTAGCAGTGAAGGTCTCCTCGCTCGGCGCCGTTATCTCCGGGTTCCCCTTCACCTCGCAGTCGGACCGCCTGGCCTTCGTGGACACCCGCCGGAACGTGCACCGTCAGCACGCGATTGGTTCGCTGTCGGCCGGTGCCGTTGCACTTGGGGCACTTTGTTTCGATTCTGTTGCCCCGGCCGTGGCAGACCGGGCACGGGGTAATGCGGACACCCGTGCCGAAGAATCCCTGCATGGCCTGTTGCACCTGCCCGTGACCGCCGCAGGTGGGGCATGGTTTGGGCTGGGTGCCAGGTTTGGCGCCGCTGCCGCTGCAATGCTTGCAATAGTCGTTTCGCTCGAACTCCAACGTCTTGTCGACGCCTGTGGCCAGTTCCTCCAGCGACAGTGTAACTTCGGCCTCCAGGTCGTACCCCCGCCGAGGCCCGCGTCGCCGCTTAGACCCAACCCCTGGCATCCCGCCGAAGATGTCCTCGAACATCGAGAATATGTCCCCAAACCCCATGCTCGAGAAGTCATGCATGCCGGCCCCACGCAGGCCCTCATGCCCGTAGCGATCGTAACACTGACGCTTGGCAGGGTCGGAGAGCACCTCATAGGCCTCGGCTAGTTCCTTGAACTTCGTCTCCGCCTCGGCCTTGTCGCCCTTGTAGTTGTCCGGGTGGAATTTCAACGCCAACCGGCGGTATGCGCGTTTAACCTCATCGCCGCCGGCGGTCTTACCCAAACCCAGGACTTCGTAATAATCGCGCTTTCCGGCCACACTGGATTCCTGAATCAACGCCGGCACACTCCATGCAGTATCAGCCAAAAAACGCCCAGTAGCGCCCGCCGGGCGCCCTGGGCGTTTGAGTTTTGCCGACATTTGTTTTGCACAGGCAGTTACCTGACGGCGCCTTGGATCTCCGCTTCGGACTTCTCGTCCAGATCGCAGACCATCAACTCGGTGGTCAGCAGCAGACCAGCCACGCTGGCGGCGTTCTGCAACGCCGTTCGCGAGACCTTGGCCGGGTCGATAATCCCCGCCTCGAACATGTCAACGTACTTGCCCTTAACCACGTCGTAACCGATGGTCTTTGCTCGCTCGCAAATCTCTGCGACGACCACCGCTCCGTCCTCGCCGCTGTTATTGACGATTTGAGTCGTGGGGGCTTTTAGCGCCTCGGCTACTATGTCGCAACCAATCCTCTCGTCGCCTTTTGCCTTCTCGCGTACCTTGGCGACGGCCTCGATGCTGCGGAGGAATACCACGCCGCCTCCGGGCACGATACCCTCTTCAAGGGCGGCGCGGGTGGCGTGCATGGCGTCTTCCATCAGGTCCTTGCGCTCTTTCATCTCCGTCTCGGTGGCAGCGCCGGAACGAACCACCGCTACGCCGCCGGACAGCTTCGCCAGCCGTTCTTGCAGCTTCTCGCGATCGTAATCGCTGGTGGTTGACTCGATCTGCTTGCGGATGCTTTCGCACCTGGCCTTGACGGCGGCCTTCTTGCCGGCGCCCTCGATCAAAGTGGTGGTCTCCTTGTCAACCACCAGCCGCTTGGCCTGTCCCAGTTGGGCCAGCTCTACGTTCTCCAGCTTTATGCCGAGGTCCTCGCTGATGACCTGCCCGCCGGTCAATACGGCCATATCCTGTAGCATCGCCTTTCGCCTGTCACCGAAGCCTGGGGCCTTGACGGCACAGACGTTCAGAGTGCCGCGAAGCCGGTTGACCACCAGCGCCGCCATGGCTTCGCCCTCCAGGTCCTCGGCTATGATCAACATCGCCTTGCCGGCGCTGACAAGCTTCTCCAGCAGGGGAACCATATCGCGAAGGGAGGAAATCTTCTTCTCGTGGAAGAGGATATAGGCATCTTCCAACACGCATTCCAGCGTATTGGGGTTGTTCATGAAGTATGCCGAGATGTAACCCTTGTCGAATTGCATCCCGTCGACCACCTCAAGTTCGCTTTCGATACCCTTGCCTTCCTCGACGGTGATTACCCCGTCTGCGCCAACCTTCCCGAACGCCTCTGCCAGCAGCTTGCCGATCTCCTCGTTCCAGTTGGCGCTGACCGTGGCGACCTTTCGCAAATCTTCGTTGCCCTTGACCTTCCTTGACTGGCCCTTGATGGATTCGACCGCGGCGTCAACCGCCATGTCTATCCCACGGCGCAAGGCAATGGCGTCGACGCCGGCGGTAACGCTTCTCAGACCGGCGCGAAAAAGAGCCTCGGCCAGCACCGTTGCGGTTGTGGTCCCGTCGCCGGCTACGTCGGAGGTCTTGCTTGCCACCTGGTTAACCATCTTGGCGCCCATGTTCTCGAACGGCGAGGGCAACTCAATTTCTTTGCTGACCGTAACGCCGTCTTTCGTAACTTTCGGGCCGCCGTACGATCTCTGAAGCATCACGTTTCGACCACCCGGGCCCAACGTCACCTTGACGGCCGAGGTAAGCTTCTCCAGGCCGGCCAGCATCGCGCGGCTGGCATCGATGTCAAACATCATCTGCTTTGCCATAGATATTCTCCATTCATGTCATGGCACGGGAGCCAGCCGCAGCTGCGGTCTGCCGGGTCCGTTGGCTCCCGCCATAACCATTGCTACTTGACCAATACCGCCAATACGTCTGTCTCGCGAAGGATGACGTACGGGTCGCCGTCGATGCTGACTTCGGTGCCGGCATACTTGCCGTAAAAAACCTCGTCACCTTTCTTGAGGCCCATTTCGCCACGTTTTCCGCTGTCGAGCAGTTTGCCCGGGCCGACGGCGATGACCGAACCTCGCTGGGGCTTTTCCTTGGCGGTGTCCGGCAGCACGATGCCGCCGGTAGTTACTTCCTCTGCCTCACACTGTTTGATCAATACCCGATCTTCCAACGGATGTACTGCCATTTTTATTTCTCCATTCAATCCACTTATGCGGTTTGCTGATATTGTCTATTACCGGTTGTTGACTTGACTTGTCGTGTTCAGTCCAGGTTTCGTAATTAGCAGCGTGCTACATCATGCCGCCCATGCCGCCCATGCCGCCCATGCCGCCCATGCCGCCCATGCCACC
>JABMQG010000393.1 GCA_013203365.1 Planctomycetota bacterium
GCCGGACGAATGAACCTGGCCAACTGGATGAACCGCTGCTGGATCTCACCCAGCAAAGACTGAATCGCACCGGCCGAAGCACCAAGCTTCTGGCGGGCCAACTCAGTGATTTCCACGGTGGCGGAATCTCTCCAGTGAACGGGCACATGGGGAAACAGGCTGGCGAAATACGTTGCCTCCGCCAGGGCCTCCTTGTCACAGCCGCCAGCCAGGGCTGACCGGTCGTGATGATGCCTCAGGGCAACGCATAACTGGTCAGGTATGCCCAGTCGCTCGGCCATGATGGCCGACGCCTGCCCGTGGTCCAGGCCGAACACCTCAATTTCCATAGCCGATAACTGCGGCGGTGGAATGGTCTGGTCCCATGCTGTCTTCTCGTACAGGCTTGGGTGAAATTGATGCATCACCGGTATGGCCATGTCCTGCAGCAGGCCGACCAGGAATGCCTCATCCGAGTTGCTGGCGTCGATGTGCTCCGCCATGTAACGGCCAGCCTCGGCCTTGAGCAGATGAGATTTCCAGTATTGCTCCAAAGTTTCCTTTGGCAGTTGAATCTCGTCATACACGGCAGCCAAACAGTGCGCAATTGCCAGCACGCGGACGTTAACCGTCCCGAGAAGGGCCACCGCCTGGGGGATGCTGGTGATCTCGTAGCGAACCCCAAACCAGGCACTGTTGACTGCCGACAACAGCCGGCTCGCCAACGATGGACTGGAGCCGATGACATCGGCGTAATTCTTGGGCGAAGCATCGGTGCTCTTGCCCAATTCCATCAGTTTCAGAAAAACAGTCGGCTGAATGGGCAACCTGTGGTTGGCCTGCAGCCAGCCGCCCAGTTTGCTGCCGGCTTTTGTCTCATTTACGGCAATTTGCAAACTCATTAGCCTCACCCCGAACCAGGTACAATAGACCGATAAGGCACTGTGCCGTGTAAAACAGTCTCTCGCTTGCCATACATCGCACGAATCAAGCACGATCTTTAGTTCCAAACGAGCTTTAGGTGTGATCTATCCAATCTGTATCGGATGGCCGTTGACATTAACCGCCGTCAGGACCTAGGATAGGGAACTCGATTGCCGTTGTGCCTATTTGTTTGTCAAAACCGCAAGCGGGCCATGAAACAAAACTTGCTTGGCCGAATGACACCCGACTGCGGCAGCATCTGGGCTGAGTTCGATTGTGAAAACTTTGGAATATTCTCGATGCCAATTGCCGTAATTAGCGATATCCACAGCAACTTGGACGCTCTGCAGGCAGTGTTGGCCGACATCGATCAGCGCGGCGTCGACCAGATTATCTGCCTCGGTGACGTGGTCGGCTACGGGCCTGAACCAGCCGCGTGCCTCGACCTGGTTATCGAGCAATGCAGTGTTTGCCTGATGGGCAATCACGATTATGCTGTGCTCTACGAGCCCTGCAATTTCAACATCGGCGCGGAGTCGGCATGCTACTGGACGCGAAAGAAATTGGAGGCTGAGAAAGACGCCGTCTTGCGCGATCGACGCTGGGATTTTCTCGGCGCTATGGCCACCAAGCATGTGATCCAGTCTGATATTGCTCGTCAAGGCGAAATGGTCTTCGTTCACGGCTCGCCTCGCAGACCGATCAACGAGTATGTCTTCCCGGACGACGTCTGCTCCAATCCCGGGAAACTCCATTTGCTGTTCGAGCGGTTCGGCAGGCTCTGCTTCGTGGGCCATACCCACGTGCCGGGGGTCTTCTTCGATACCCCAGACTTCTACGGCACGGAGGAATTGGAAAACGAGTACCCGCTCAGCGACAGCTACAAGGCCCTCATCAACGTCGGCTCGATAGGCCAGCCCAGAGATCGAGACAACCGCGCCAGCTACGTTGTAGTAGACGAAGAGAAGGCCACGTTCATCCGGGTGCCGTACGACGTGGACGCCGTGATAAAGAAAATGTGTGCTATCGGTGAAATTGACGAATACCTCGCCTCCAGACTTCGCGACGGGCGATAGAGCCGAGCAACAGGAGTTGCC
>JABMQG010000394.1 GCA_013203365.1 Planctomycetota bacterium
ACGCCGTCGACGTCGGTGTAGTTCTCGCACATGTCGGCGCCCAGTGCAGCCGCGATGGCCACCAGTGTGACGTTGGACCCCCCCCGCCCGAGGGTAGTGACGTCGCCGGTCTCCGTAACGCCCTGGAACCCCGCGATGATCACGATCTTACCGGCGGCCAACTCGTCGTGTACCCGCTTGGCGTTGATCCTTTTGAGCCGGGCCTTGGTGTGGGCGTTGTCGGTTATCATACCGATCTGACCGGCGGTGAAACTGATCGCCCTGGCCCCCATGTCTTCCAACGCCATCGCCATCAGGCTGATGGTAACCTGCTCTCCTGTGGCCATGAGCTGGTCCCACTCACGCTTATGAGGACGCTTGCTGATCTGGTAGGCTAGAGATTCCAGTTGGTCGGTGGACTTGCCCATGGCGGACACCACTATCGCCACATGGTTGCCCTTGCGTCGTACGGCAATCGCACGTTTTGCGGCACGGCGGATCTTCTCGGCGTCCGCTATGCTAGTTCCGCCGAATTTCATCACCACGATGCTCATTTATGCATGCCTTCTTGGAACAGCCCGGACCATCAAATCTTGTGTCGACTCAGCATAGGGGAAAACGTGGATTTGTCTACAGAATATCTCTATATCTCTACGCCGAGTACCGTGCAAGGAGCTGTGGCTGGGCACCAGAACGCCAACCGGCACATTTTGCTTTTGAGACCCCATAAGGTAGTTCCCAGTTTCCGGTTCCGGTCTTATACTGTGCCACCATGGCTATTGCTACGTTACAAGGTATTGAGCACGAGTTTGGCGCGCGGATGATTCTTTGCAAACTCAACCTTGAGATTTCGCGAGGCGAGCGCGTGGCGATGGTAGGGATAAACGGCTCTGGCAAGACGACGGTTTTTCGAATCCTGGCCAGGCAGTTGGAACCTACGCGAGGGAAGGTTTTCTGGGCGAAGGGGCTGCGTGTTTGTTACCTGCCCCAGCAGCCAGTGATGAATACGGACGAGACGGTTCGGCAGGTGGCTATGAAGCCGTTCGACGAATCGATGCGCATGGAGCATGCCATGCGGCATCTCTCGGCAGAAATGGCCAGTGCTACCGGAATTCGTCTGGGTGAGCTGATGGCTGAATACGCCCGCCTGGAGGGCCAACATGCAGTTGCGGGCGGATTCGGCTGGGAGTATCGCATCGAGGAGGTTCTCGCCGGGGTAGGGTTGGGGATGACCGACCGCGACAAGCCGTCTCGCCTGCTCAGCGGCGGCGAGCAAGGCCGATTGGCGCTGGCCGGTGCGTTGTTGTCCGACGCGGACTTGCTGGTATTGGATGAACCGGCCAATCACCTGGACTTGGAGGCGGTGCAGTGGCTGGAGAAGTACCTCACGAGGTCGCCGGCGGCAGTGCTGCTCGTCAGCCACGACAGGTACCTGCTGGACCGAGTAGCGACGAAAGTTTACGAACTGCTCGACGGATGCACGGAGTCGTATCCCGGTAACTACACCGACTATGTTGGCCAGCGTGAAATCCGCCAGCTCAATTGGCAGCGGCAGTTTGAGCAGGATCAGGCCTACATCGACAAGCAGCGTGACTTCATCGCCCGATTCCACGCCAGCGGCAGCCGCAGCAGGGAGGCCCGCGGCAGGAAGACCCGGCTAGAGCGGCAACTCAAGGCCGGCGAATTTATTACCCGGGCTCCACAAGACCAGCGCAGACTGAAGCTTCGCATCAGTTCCACCGGCCGAATAAGCAGCTCGGGCATGCGGATGACCGGTGTGAGCAAATCGTTTGGCAGTCAACGAATCATCGATAACCTGACGCTGGAGGTGCCGGCCGGTCAGAAACTGGCGATCCTCGGGCCCAATGGCGTGGGCAAGACCACGTTGCTGCGCATTATCCTGGGCGAAGAGCCGGCCGACGCCGGCACAATCACCCTGGGGCACGGGCAGACCATCGGATACTACGACCAGAAACAAAGCGCCCTCGACGATTCGCTGACGGTGCTGCAGCAGATGAAGAAGCTGGCAGGTTCAGCCAACGATGGGCAGTTGCGAGGCTTCCTCGCCCCATTCCTTTTTACCGGAGAAGACGTTTTCAAGCCGGTGGCGACACTGTCGGGCGGAGAACGAAGCCGGTTGCTGCTAGCCAAGCTTTTCTATGATCGGCCCAATCTCCTCGTGCTGGACGAACCCACCAA
>JABMQG010000395.1 GCA_013203365.1 Planctomycetota bacterium
GATATCATGCGTAAGCAAGCCGGACGGCAGGAATGACGACGGAGCACATAGACCTGCTGAGGGCGGCGCAGTATTACAAATCTTTCCGGGACGACATTGTTTGCTCGGAGCCTTGGCTTGAAGCCATTATTATACCGGAGCAAGAGAAGCGGTCGCCATCGTCGTGGCGAAATTACGCGCCAGTCGGGGGTTTCGACTATTCTCCCCTCGGCGACACAATTGCAAACCTCCGAGACCGAGGGTTTGACCGTTGGTTCTTCCTGTCACATTTGTACCCACCTGGCGGCGCCAAAAGGCTAATGCGTGAATGCCTTAACTGCAAGCGGATATGCCCACGCAACGGAGCGGACAGCTCGCAGTGCTGTGACTGTGAAACAGAAGTGGCGGAATCAGCATTTCGAGGCTTGGTAAACCACAGTTGTCTCAAGGAGGAATTGCTTAAGCGATGGTGGCGGACATTCCTAGCCTACGACAACATCAACAGGCGGTGGTATTCAGGCAGCGCAATATCCTATGCCGATTTCATGGACCGGCCAATGGCGGGCCTGCTAGGTGGGTTGTCTATCGAGCAATATGCCGAAGCTACAACCGAATCGGAGGAAGGAAGCGCCCTTTGCCCTGAGAACCTTGCAGACCCGCCAACGACGAGCGACGAGCAGCCTCGAGTTAACAACGTGACCGATCGACGCATGTCACTTGAGATTGCCCGCCAGAGCCTGAACCCGGTGAAGAAAGAAAAGGGCATTAGGGCTCCGGGATGCACGTTGGTGTTGCTTCCAGAAACGCTCACAAAGCTCCGCGAGGAAATCGTCTACTATCGGAAGACAGGCCGAATTATGCCCAGCACCAGACGATATACAAAGCCCATGCCTTATGAACCTGCGATAGAGGACTTCGACATAGATACAGCCTGTCTTGACCGCGCCTACGAGAAATCACTAGCAGCGGAAGAAGCCTACGCAGAAGCGTTTGACCCCCGCAGCGCCGGCGAAGACCTATCGGCACTTGGCGATCAAGCGGCCTTTATGCGCGAAAAACTCCAGTCGGCAGAAAGCAGAGTGGCTGAAGACCTCATCACCCACGAAGACAGTGCCGACGCCTTGGACCCATGGGAAATGTAGCACGACGGGCTGAGCTATTGCACCATGGCGGTCAACGATTTCGTCAATGGGTTGTAAATTGACGCAAACGCACACAAAACCCCGAAAAAACACCGTCAACAACCGTCAATGGTTGACGGCGCCCCTAGTAGTGAGGGGCGGCAAGCAGCTCAAACACACCTATACGAAGCGAACTCGCCTTCAGCCCTCCGCCCGCCGCTGAGCGGGTAAGTACTCAGTTTTTTGACGGCCGCTGTTGGATTCGGTGCGCGGTGCATCGGGCAGGCGGCTGTTTCATTTCCCATTTGGGGGTTTTATCCATGGCTGATTCTGTCTCGATTGAGTCGACCGTCGGCGCGAATACCGACGGCGGGACTACAGGCACCCGCGAACTGCCCGTAATGCTCTCTGTTGGCGATGTGTCGTCGATGCTGGCGTGCTCGGCCCGTCACGTCTACCGTCTGGCCGACATGGGCAGGATGCCGCGCCCAGTCAAACTCGGCGCGCTGGTGCGATGGTCAAGGGCGGCAATCCTGAACTGGATTTCGCAGGGCTGCCCAAATTGCAGGGGGGCCGCAAGATGAAAGAGGAACAACTGCACAGAGTCACGAAACGCAAACCTTGCCCGATCTGCGGCAAGCCGGACTGGTGCGGCATGTCGTCCAATAGCGCGGTGTGCGTCTGCATGAGGATATCCGACGGCGCTCGGCGGAAGAGTCAAAACGGTGGATATGTTCATCGGCTGACTGACGCGCCGTGTTCTATTACTCACCGACGCATTACGTGCAACTTCCAGGAAAACAAATCGGCGGACTTTTCTGCAATTGCCGATCAATATCGCCACACCGTCTGCCCAGAAAAGCTCCGCGAACTTGCCGACGGCTTGGGATTGTCCGCTGATGCGCTGCTGCGATTGCGGATTGGATGGGATGCCGGCAGTTGCGCGTGGTCTTTTCCGATGACTGACGCAGCCAGACGCGTAATCGGAATACGATTGCGCGCGCTATCTGGAAGGAAATTTGCACTGACAGGTTCGCGCGAGGGGCTTTTTGTCCCTGACGGACTGACCTACTCAGGTCTGCTGCTGATCTGCGAAGGAGCCAGCGATTGTGCGGCGATTCTTGATCTCGACTTTGAGGCAATTGGGCGGCCATCGTGTACCGGCGGCGTCGTGCTTTGTGTGGAACTGGTCCGCAATCATTATCCGTTGGCCGTTGTGATTGTCTCCGATGTCGACACTCCAGGACAACGCGGCGCAAAATCTTTGGCTTCTGCTCTGCTGCCTTATGCGGAGTCTGTCCGGGTGATACGACCACCTGATGGAATCAAAGACGGGCGAGCGTGGAAGATCGGCGGCGCAACACGAGCAGACATACAGGCCGTCATCGACGCCGCATTTATGGGGAAATTTACCATCAAGGGGGCCTGTCATGTTTGAGGAATCGGGATTGTTTCTGACCTGCACTTCTGCTGGCCGTAAGGGATCGTTCACAGTCACGGCCAAGATCGGCGAGCAGGTGATTCACATGGACACCGGCGACATTACCAGGGCGGATTTCCGACGGCGCTTCGTGGCGGCGATCTGCAAGGGCAGACCTGCCGTCAATGCCGCACAGGTAGAGGCCGAGCTTGTCCGTTTGGCCGCCGAAGCCAAAGCAAAGGCTGACGGCCACCAGGATAAAGGCGAATCGGACGTCGGCGAATTTTGTCTTATTCGCCCGGAACGGTTCATTCATCAGGATGTAAGCGGCCTTGCGGTCGCGGATAGAGTAATTATGGACGGTCGGCCTGCCGGAAAGTGGATGTTATATTTACGATGGAATGACGGCAGGCGAGAACGGCTGGAGCTGCCAGACTATCTTGAATTGGCCGACAAGTCGCGCCTGTGGATTCACCCACAACCGAGCGAGTGTATGCCAACCACAACGCCGGGATGGTCGAATGCGGCACGAAAGGCGTGGCTGGGCGGCGCTGTCGCCCCCGATGCAGCGGACTTGTTCAAACGAATATGCGAGCAGATCGCGCAATTCCTGGACCTGCCGATCGACAAGGCCCCTGGCGTTTTGGCGACACTGGGCTTGTGGGCGATGTTGAGCTACCTCTATCCGGCTTTTGACGCGGTGCCGTACCTGTATGTCGGCGGTCCCCTGGGATCGGGCAAGAGCAGAGTCTTTGAAATTCTTAGCCGACTGGTGTTCCGCCCGCTGAATAGCTCGAACCTGACGGGAGCTTGCCTTTTTCGGACGTTGCATAATCAAGGCGGAGTGCTGCTGCTGGATGAGGCGGAGCGACTTCGGGAATCGACGCCGGACGTTGGCGAAATCATGTCGATGCTGCTGGCCGGGTATAAAAGAGGCGGAAGGGCGACACGATTAGAGGCTGTCGGCGACAGTTTCAAAACGGTCGAGTTTGAGGTGTATGGTCCTAAAGCCTTGGCCTGCATTTCAGGACTGCCACCGGCTCTGGCGTCCAGGTGTATTCCGCTGACTATGTTTCGGGCCGCACCTCAATCTGACAAACCCAGGCGAAGGATCGACGCCGATCCCAAGGGCTGGCAATCGCTACGTGATGACCTTCACGCTCTGTCGATGGAACACGGCGCGGCGTGGCTGGATCTGTCGCAACAAGCGGATGTATGCCCTGCTATGACAGGGCGTCATTTTGAGCTTTGGCAACCGTTGATTGCCTTGGCGAATTGGATTGAATCGGCGGGGGCCGAAGAGCTGACGGAGATCGTCAAGAGGCACGCCCTGGAAACCATCGAGGCCGGGCGCGACGAACAAGTGCCCGATGCCGATGAAACGCTGCTTCGGATTGTGGCCGCGAAGGTGATCTGCGGCGCAACCTTCACCTCCGCTGAAATCCTGGCAGCAGCACTAGAGGCGGAACCAACGACGTTCCAACGTTGGAGGCCCCGAACGGTTTCCAACAAGCTCAGGCAATACAGGATTCCAGCCGCCCGCAAGACGACGCACGGAAAACGGGTATTTGACGTGCCGTTGGACCTGCTAAGGCGGATTCAGCAGAATTACGGTATAGACCTTGAGCTTTCGCCACTATCGCCACCTGTCTCTGATGAAGTCGCTTGCTGTCAATCGCTGGCAATTACGGGCGCGGTGTTGGGTGGCGAAGGTGGCGGAAGTGGCGAAGCAACAGGGGGTATGGCATGATTTACAATGCTCTGATTTTTCTTCAAGACCTGTTTCGACCGGATGCTATCGGGAATGGTCAGGTCCCAGACCTGCAAGCCCCTGGCATTGAGGACTTGCCCGGCGACTGGCGGGTATGGTTTGAGGAACGCGCGGCGATCATTGAATACGACGGCGGTCTGCCCCGCGAGCGCGCTGAGGCGTCGGCACTGGCCGAAACAATCACGGCAATGGAAAAACAGTCCGCCGCAGAACAAGTGGAAAAGAAAAACTAAATAAGACCTTGACATCGGCAGGCTGTTGGTGTAATAATTACTACATGACACGTCTGAAGGTCAAGCCGACAATGACCGACCTGCTCCGGCAGGCTATCGCTGAAAGCCCATCCTTCCGGGCAATCGAAACGGCAACCGGCGTCAAGCGTCAATCGCTAATGAAGTTTGTACGGGGGGAGCAATCCCTACGTCTGGACCTGGCGGACAAGCTCGCCGTTTACTTCGGAATCGAAAGCCAGCGAACCAGCAAGCACAGGTGGAACCCAGAATGACATACATCATCATCGCTTGTGTTGTTGGGTTCTTTGGTGGCACCAAGCGGGGACGAGAAACAGCCAGGCGTGGCTGGGGAC
>JABMQG010000396.1 GCA_013203365.1 Planctomycetota bacterium
CTCCAGGAGGACCTCGACCTCGTCACCGGGTTTTATTTCCGCCGGGTTCTTGAACTCGTGTATATCCACGACGCCTTCGCTTATTAGCCCGACCTCCACGAGCACGTCGTTGCCGATGATGCTCACAACCCGCCCGGCGAGGATCTTGCCCGGCTGGAACTGGGTGACGGTGGCGTTTATGGTCTCCCCGAGCTTGTTCGGATCGTAGTCATCCCCAAGAAACTCCTGCAGTTGATTGTTGAGGTCTTCGTCGGAAAAACCCAAGGAATTGATCAGATTCTGGTCTACCATATCGCCCTAACCGTATGCTTAAAAAACCGCCTCGTGCTAAATCGGGGCCCTGTCGCCAACAACGCGCACCCACAGCCTCGGGGACCGGACCGCCCGGCCCGCTTCGCCGGTTCAAGTCACCGGCAAGCTCTTTACTGTATACGGCCCCGGCCTGCCGGACAAGGACAAACTTGAGCAGTTAACGATTTCCCCGGCCTCTCCTGCCGATCGCAGACGCCCCTGGCCGGGAAGGCGGAGCAGGCCAATACGTTGGGTTGTCGATAATGGCCGGCGTTTAGAGAAAGACGTGCCTGGACGGCGTGTCTCTGGGAGGCTAAGCTCGCCCCCGCGCGGGGCCGGCAGCACGAGCCAACACAGGATGCCCCGCTATAAGGTGTGAAGGAGCTATCAATGATCGCACTGGAACGGTTGATTCGGGATGTACCGGACTTCCCCAGGTCGGGCATCATCTTCAAGGACATCACGCCTCTGTTGGCCGACGCGGCCGGCCTGGCCGAGACGATCGACCGGCTGGTCGCACCTTTCGCCGGTACCGGCGTCGAGGTCATATGCGCAGCAGAGAGTCGTGGTTTCATTTTCGGCACGGCCGCGGCGGTCAAAATGGGCGTTGGGTTCGTCCCCATCCGCAAGCCGGGAAAGCTGCCGGGGGAGACTATCAGCACGGAGTATGATTTGGAATACGGCACGGACAAGCTCGAGATGCACGTGGACGCCTTGCGCCCGGGCCATCGCGTGCTGATGATCGACGACTTGCTGGCCACGGGTGGCACCATGGCCGCCTGCTGCCGAATGGTAAATCAGCTTGGAGCCAAGATCGTTGGCGTCGGCTTCGTGATTGAGTTGTGTTTTCTCAACGGCCGGGAGCAGCTAGCCGGTTACGACGTACGTTCGCTCATAAAGGTCGAATGACAGCCCCTAACAGAATACGGTTGCCATCGGCTTGCTTTCGGGTCAACTGACGTCGACAGGCGTGTCGGTGCCGTAGAAGCATTCGACGCGAAGACCTTCCAGTCCTCGTCGGACTTGCCCGGCTATAGCGTCCAGTTCGGCATCGGAGAGGGCAGTTACGCTGGTTTCGGCCGGCGGGCGGGCGATGGTGTAAGCCTGAACGTATTTAAGCCGGCCGCCGACCTCGAGGACGTGTCGCAGCCGGGCGACGTACAGTTCGATTTCTGTTTCCGTCGGGCCGAGGCCGTCGAGGCGGAAGAAGCAGCTTTGGATGACGATCGGCATGGCGCGCGCCAGGGACTCGATGTTTGCCAGGACGTTCTTGAACGGCACGCTCGTGCGGTGGATGCGGGTGAAGCGTTCTGACGATCCGGCGTCCAGCTTGGCCCAGATTTCGCCGTTGTTTGCCTCCAGGATCGGAAGAGCCCGGCGAAATACCTGGGTGTGAAAACGCGAGGCGTTGGAGATGACCACTATCTTCACGTCGGCCAGCTTGTGGCGGGCCTTGGCGTCGGCGACGACCTGTACCATGTGTGGAAAATTTCTACAGGCGGTCGGCTCGCCATCGCCACTGAAGGCGATGTCGTTGATCCGGCGGATCTCCGCCGGCACCGCGGCCAGCGGCGGTGAGGCCCAAAGCTCCCCGCTGGCGACCATATCAAGCATAGCGTTCAGTTCGCGAATCAACGTGCCGAGGTCCACGCCGACCGGGCCGGCCGCGTTTGGCCGATTCACCTGGCAGTAGACGCAATGGAAGTTGCACTTTTGGGACGGGCTGAGATTGACACCTATACTCAGTCCGGCGGCTCGGCGGGAGATGACCGGGTAGACGTACAGGTTCCCCCCCCAAAGACGCGAATGGTCCTGCACCGCGGGCAACCGCCAAGCAGATCGGCCTTTTTCATGTTCGTATGGGTCGCTCATATCTGGCATTATAAGGTATCGGACCAGCCGATCAGGAACGACTTTCCCCGGCGATGAGCTGGGTTTCGAACAGTGCACGGTAGACGGCGCATCGCCCGAGCAGTTCGGCGTGGCCGCCGACATCGATGATTTGTCCGTCATTCATTACGACGAGCCGATCGGCGCTGAGGACGGTGTTGAACCGGTGGGCTATAAGCAACGTGGTGCGGCCGGCCATGAACTTTTCGATCGCCTGGTGTATCTTGGCCTCGCTCTCGGAGTCGATTTGGCTCATTGCCTCGTCGAAGATCAGGATCGTCGGGTCTCGGAGGATGGCGCGTGCGATGGCAATTCGCTGTCGTTGTCCGCCGCTGAGCGTAGTTCCGCGTTCGCCGACGATCGTGTCGTAACCTTGCGGCATCTGCCGGGCGAATTCATCGACAAATGCCTGCTTGGCCGCTGCCTTAATCTGCTCGTCAGTGGCGTGTTGTGCCCCGTAAGCAATGTTCTCGGCAACAGTGGCATGGAATATTACGGGCTCCTGCGGCACAAGCGCGATCTGCTGGCGCAGCGACGCCAAGGTCACGTTGGCCAGGTCTATGCCGTCTACAAGCACGGCCCCGGCATCGGGGCAAAACAACCTTGGCAGCATGCTAACGAGCGTGGTCTTTCCCGAGCCGTTGGCTCCGACGATGGCAACGCTCTGGCCATGCTCGATTCTCAGGTTCACATCGCGCAGTGCGGGCCTGGCGGCATTGGCGTAAGTGAAGCCGACGTTGCATAGTTCGATGCTTTTGGCGTGGCGAGGCAGTTCGGTTGCGCCGGGGCGGTCGGTCTCGGTCAGATCGTCATGCAATTGGAAAAGCTGCTGTGCGGCGGCGTCGGCGGCATGGAAACGGGTGACCACCTGAGACAGTCTCCTGGCCGGGTCGTACATGGCCGCCAATGTGGCCATCAAGGCCAGGAACACGTCCCTGTCAAGCTGTCCCTGGAAGACCCAGTAACCTGCGACGGCGGCGGCGGCCATGGCGGCAAGGACCCCCAGGGTCTCGACCGACGGGCCGGTGGCGGAGTCTACGGCTACTTTGGGCTTGAGCTCCTTGTACAGCTGGCGGTTTATCGCACGAAATCGTTTCTGCTCGAACTGTTCGGCGGTGCAGGCCTTCACGACCCTAATGCCGTCAAGGGTTTCAACGAGCGAGCCCAGCATTCTCGCCTGGCTTTTGAGGGTCTTTTTCGTGGCCCGCCGCATCTGTTTACCCAGTTGGCGAATCAACAGATACGTTAGCGGACCCGCCGCGCAGGCCAGCAGGGTCAGCTTCCAATTCAGATACAGCGCCACCGCGAAAGCCCCCAGCATCTTCCCCGGCTCGACCAGCGTCTGGCCAAAAAGGGCAATCAAACCCGCCGCGACCTGGTTGGAGGCAACGACAAAACGGTTGATTATGTCGGAAGTGCCATTTGCGGCGAAGTGGCCCAGCGGCAGGCGCAGGGCAACCTCGTAGCATTCGCAGCGCAGGTCCATGATTGCGCGGTACACGGTCGTCTGAACCAGGTAACCCTGCGCGAAACGGAACATGTCGCGCAGGATCGTCATCCCTAACCCCAGCGCAAGTACCCATACGAGCATGAAGTATCGATCCTGCCGTTGAGCCGGGCGTGGCACCTTTGCCACTATCCATCGCAAAGCCCTCGCATCCCAACGGGCCTCAGCGGGCGACACGACCGCAGTCCGTGGTTCTTTTGCGCCGCCGGCCGAATCGGCCACCAACAATGACCATCCGGCTTTGATATCACACTTAGCGAGTTCTTTGTGGAGGTCTTCGAACGACAGTGGCGTAGCCCGGCCCTCGTCACGGATTCCCACGATCCAGTCCAAGGGCTTGATGCCAGCGGTGGCCGCTGGCCCGGCGGCTTCGACGCCTGTCACAAGCATCACTTCCGTTAAGGTCCCCCACGCCGCCTGCCCTTGGTCAGCGGTGATCTTGTGCCTTACCGTTGAGGCCTTCAGCCTCGATTGCGTCATTTTCTGATCGGACCAGCCGTGGAGGCCTTCTTCGCTGATGAGAATCTTCGCACCCGGCACGATTGCGCCGAGCCCGCCGGCCCACAACAGGCTGATCATAACGACGCAGAACACCGACGCCACCAGCCGGCCCTTGTAGGGCAAGACGTACTTGATTGATCGATAGAAGTCTTTCATAGGCCCCTCACGGTCAGCAGACATACACGCCGAAAACGTCTGTTACTTATAACGGTCAAGCCGTTCGGGGACAACCCATCGCAAGCGGTGCCGGCCCGTGCCGGCCGCTGGTGCCAAACCGGCGTGAGCGTCAAATCAACCCGGATCCGTTTTGCTTTTGCTTTTGCTTTCATCCGCAACGTCATACATCCAGCGGGGCGCCTGTGGCGCACGTTATTACGACGTTGTCCCATACGGTCTTAGGATTCACGTTGCGCCACAGCAGTTGTTCATAGCGAGCCAGTTGCATAACCACATCGGCCGCTACTTCGGCGGTGAAGGCGTCGGCGATCCGGCCGATCTTGTCGGCTTGGTCGGCGTGGACGAGTGGCGTATGCCACCCGGCAGAGCTGACCATGGCGTCTTTGTACACGCTGGCCAGCAGTCCCAGCAGCAGGCCAGTCCCTTGTCTCGTGGCCAGGGAACGTGCCAGTTGCTTGTCAGTGACGGTGGTTGCATCCGCCAGCAACTCGGCCTGACGGTTCAGCCAGTCGCCGAGGTCCGCATCAACCGACTCGGTGAGTTCTGCCAGGCGTTGGAGCAGTTCGCACTTCGTCTTGTACAGCCCTGCCGCCGCCAACCGTTGGGACCGGCCCAGGCTACCCTGGGTGTATTCAGACCAGAACCTTGCCTCAGCTGATGCGACACCACCCTCCACCAGCTTACGGGCAACAAACTCCACCGGCAGCGGGCCAAAACGAACGACGGCGCATCGGCTGCGCGTGGTGGGCAGCAGCTCGGTGAGGGATTGGCAGATCAAGATGAGCGTAACGTCCGGCGGCGGCTCTTCGAGCGTCTTGAGCAGGGCATTTTGCGCGGGTTGGCTCATCAACTGTGCCTGGCTGACCACGAAGAACCTGCCTCGGCCAAACGCGCTGCGCCTGCCTGCCGCATCGATAATGAACTCGCGTACCACTTCGATGCCCAGGCCCTGCATTTTGCGGGCCCGAACGTCCGGGTCGGCCGAATAGCGAGCCAGCTCTTTGGTTACTAGTTGATAGTCGGCGTGCGTCTGCAACTCCATGGCCCTGCAAGACGTGCACTGCCGGCAGGCGGCCGGGATAACGGCCTCATCGCCCAGTTGGGTGATTCTCCCGGAGTTGGTCGATTGCGTGGGCCGCTCGCACAGCAACACCTTGGCCAAGGCCTCGGCCGTGGTCCGCCGGCCCACGCCGACCGGCCCGGCGAAGATGTACGCATGGGGCCGGCGCGCCTTGCCTATGGTTAGCACGAGTTGTGCCACCGCAGCATCCTGACCCACGATGTCAGCCAAGTCCAGCATGGCCGGCGATGGTATACGGCCAGGGCCGACGATCAAAGGCAAAACTTGCCTGCCACTGGACCGATAAGTGAAACCCGGCCTGCCTGCGTTGGTTGCCGGGTCGGTTGGGCTTTTCTGTGTCGGGCTTTTCTGTGTCGGGCTTTTCTGTAGCAAGCCCGGCCGGCGCAGGGTACTCTGAAGCGGGTAACTTTTGCGCATGTCGAGTAAACCGACCCTGCCTTGGCGGGCCGGGGCGTCTTTGTAAGATAAAAAAAGGAAGCTTGTAATGCGAAAACGGTTCGTAAGTTTAGCTTTAGTGGTTGCGCTTGCGGGCGTCTTGGCCCAGGCGGCACCGCCTTTGGCGGATCGCATGCCTGCCGATGCCGTTTTGTACGTCGGCTGGGCCGGCCGGAACCTGGCTTTTGACGGGGCCAAGTGTGGCCAGATGCTCAACCATCCTGCCGCCAAGCAGATCGCCGCAACCATTCGAAACGCGATCCTGGCGAAGTTACCCGAGTCTCAACAGCTTCAGGCAGCCGACCGCGCGTGGGAGATGCTCTCGATCGCCTGGCAGCACAAGATCGCCCTGTGCGTGACGGACTCGCAGGCCGCTTCACCGGCACAGGGCCAATCCCCCTGGCCCGGGTTAATTCCCAATGTCGGTTTGCTGGTTGACCTAGGACCTGACCGAGAGGTGTTTGCTGAGCACTTCGAGGCATTGCTTGCGTTGTTTGGCGGTGCCGTTCCGTTGGCCGAGACGACCGTGGGCGAGATCACGTACCGAGCTTTTCAGGCCAATCCGCAGACGCCTGTAATTTCCGTCGGTTACATAGGCGAGACTTTTTTCCTGACAGTAGGCCAGACGATGCCCGCCAAGCTGATTGCCCTGGCCGAGGCGGCCGACAAGAGCCTGCTGAACGCGGCGAAGTTCACTGAAGCTTACAAGGAAGTGTCCGGCGAGAACGAGCAATTCGCAATGTACATCGACAGTCCGGCGTTGGACAAGATCGTCGCCAACATTATACCGGCCATCGGCGGGCCGCCGGGCCGGATGCAGGCAATCAACGCCGCTCTGGGCTTCAGTAAGGTGCGGGCACGGGTGACGGCGGTGCGCGTGGTTGATCGCGGACTGTACACGAAGACCCGCATTCTCAGCCCCGCGCCGCACGAGGGCCTGTTGGCTCTGTTGGCCGGTCCGCCCATAACGGCCGACGACCTGGGCATAGCCCCGGCCGACGCTGACTTCGTGCTGGCTTGGAAAGGCGACGCAAGTTCGCTGCCGGGCGTGATCAAGCAGCTTGCGGGTGTTATTGACGAACGCGCCGGCATGATGCTGGCCGACGCCGGGGAGCAGATTCGCCAGCAGTTGGGCTTCTCGCTGAAAGAAGATTTGCTGGCGCACATGGGCGATCAATGGACGTTGGTGTCGGCCCCTTCTCTGGGCGGGTTTTTAACCGGCACGGTACTGGTGGTTCAGCTGAAGGACGAGGCGAAGTTCGTCGCCACGATGGAGAAGATCGAGACACTCCTAAATAACATGGGAACGACTCAGCCGGCGGATTCTCAGCCGGCGGAGCCCCGGGAGAGTAATCGCCGACATGCCGCGCCGTCGTTGTTGAGCGTGACCGCGGGGGAGACGAAGATATCGTATCTTAAGCTTCCCTTGCCAGTTAGCCCGGCGTGGGCCGTACACGAAGGGTCACTGATCGTCGCTGCCTGGCCGCAGGTGGTCAAGAGCGTCATAGAAAACGCGGATACACCCAGGCTCATCGCCGACAGTGGTTTTAAGCAGGCATTGAATCGCGTTTCTCCCCAAGCGTGCATGCTGTGCTACGTTAATCTTCCCAAGATCGCTCGCCAGTTGTATCCGCTGCCTTTACTGGGCTGGACCGGCATGGCCAACTTGCTGAGCAACGAGGGGCTGGCGGAGTGCCGGCCCGATTGGTTGCCGAGCATCTCGGCCATTGACGAATTCCTGTGGCCCAGTATAGCTGCCGTCAGCGCCGACGAGGGTGGCATTACGGTGGAAGACTACTGCTCGCTGCCAATGGCGGGCGTAAGTATTGTCGCCACCTCCGCTGCGGCGACAAGCATCTTGCTGCCGAGCTTAGGCCAGGCGCGGGCGCTGGCCAAGCAATCGATGAGTTTGTCCAACATCCGTCAGATCGGCACTGGTATCCTTATGTTTGAAGCGGACCACGACGAGCCGCCGGCGGATTTAGAGACGCTGGTCAAGGCCGATTTCATTTCTAAGCAAGTGCTGATCAGCCCGATCAGCAATAAGAAGGCCTACGTTTACATTGGCCTGCCCAGCGGCGCCCCCATGGAACTGATACTGGCGTACGAAGACCCAGGCACCCACGGTCACGACAAGACGGCCGTTTTATTGGCCGACGGCAGGGTAAAGATGATGCCTGTGGACGAGCGGTTTTGGGAGTTGGTCAGGCGATCAGAGCAAGCTGCCTGCAAGCCATCGCCGCGGCAAGATGGGTCTTGAAG
>JABMQG010000397.1 GCA_013203365.1 Planctomycetota bacterium
CTGCTGGACATGGGCATCGAGCCGTTCCTTGCAGCCAGTACGTTGGAAGCGGTCATGGCCCAGCGGCTGGTGCGAACCATCTGCCCAGCGTGCAAACAGCCCTACACCCCGCAACAGGATCAGCTGCCGGCCGACTTCGCCGTACCCGCCGAGCCAACCCTCTACCGCGGCGCCGGCTGCCGAAAGTGCCGTAACACCGGCTACTGGGGCCGGACGGGGATCTTCGAGTTGATGGTAATCACCGAGAGCATCCGCGAGCGGATCATGGCCAAGACGCAGGTGTCGGAAGTCCTCGCCGCCGCCAGGGCCAACGGCATGCACTTGCTACGTGAAGACGGGTGGGAAAAGGTCCGCGCAGGCGTCACCACGCTGGAAGAGGTCCTGCGGGTGACGAAGAGATAGGGCTCTTGGCCCTTGGACGGGGCGAATGCCCGACAGGCAACCAGAATATGGCTAAGTTCCATTACATAGCCCGCGCCGCCGACGGTGGCCAAGTCACAGGCGTGATGGAGGCCGACAGCGAGCCGGCCGTGGCCCACGCACTGGATGAACGGCGGTTGTTCCCCGTTCGGATCAGCCAAGGCATGCAGCGGCGCCGGCGATTTGGCGAATCGGTCAAGCTGCGTGAAATCGGTGTGATGTTCGCCCAGTTGGCCGACATGCTGGCCGCCGGGATACCTCTGCTCAGGGCCCTGGATACCCTCTCCCGAGTAGGGTTGCCCCGGGGGCTCACCAGGGTCGTCGTGCTTGTCCGCGAGGACGTCGCCGCCGGGCAGACCCTGGCCGACGCAATGACCAAGCACCCGGAACTGTTCTCTTCGCTGCATACGGCCATGATACGCGCGGGGGAACGGGCGGGATTCCTGGATGAGGCCTTGGGCCGGCTGGCCGGCTTTATCGAACGGCAAGACGAGCTGAGGTTCAAGGTGCGAGGGGCACTTATCTACCCGGCGCTGCTGAGCTGTTTTGGCCTTGTGGTCCTCACGGGCGTGCTCGTTGTGCTGGTGCCGAAGTTCAAGCCGTTCTTTACGAACATCCAATTGCCAACCCCGACATTAGTGCTGTTCGCCCTAAGCGACCTGCTGGTTCACAAGCTGCCCCTGGCCCTGGGACTGGTCGTGCTGGCGGTGGTCGCCGTCCGCTCGCTATTGCGTAGCCGGCTGGGTGGGACGGTCTGGGACCGCTGGCAGATGCGAATTCCACTGGTCGGGCGGGTGCTGAAAATGGTCGGCATAACGCGATTCTGCAGGGTGCTGGGCACCATGCTCGCCAACGGCGTTCCGATCCTCCAGGCCTTGGCGATCGGCAAGGACGCCACCGGTTCGCCTGTGATGGCCGCTGGTATCGAACGGGCGGCAGAGAGCGTCAAAGGCGGCAACACCCTCGCAGGGCCGTTGAAAACCTGCGCGATGTTCCCGGCCGATATTGTCGAGATGATAGCCGTGGCCGAGGAGTCCAACCAGTTGGCCAAGGTGCTCGTGCAAATCGCCGAGACGGTCGAACGACGCACCGCCAGGCAAGTGGACGTCGCCGTCAGGCTGATGGAGCCGGCGATACTCGTTTTGCTGGCGTTGGCGATCGGCTTTGTGGCGGTGGGATTGCTGTATCCGATGTTCATAATGAGCCAGACTTTGCAGTGACCGCCCGTGGAGAAAAAAAACCCTGTCACGATGACCGGGCAAAGAACAAACGAACAATGAACGATCGGCCGAACGACCGGTAGACCGACAAATCAGGAGATGCAAATGAACGTTAGTATCAGCAGACGAACCGCGGGTTTCACGTTGATGGAAGTGTTGCTGGTGATCGCCATCTTGCTGGTCCTTGGCACGGTTTCGGTGGTCTCGTACACCAAGATCAAGGCCAGTTCCGACAGGAAGGTAGCCCAACTTCTCGTCACACAGGTCGAAAACGCCGTCAAACGCTACGTGCTGGTGATGAACGTGGCGCCGTCCACGGAAGATGGGTTAACAGCCCTGGCCACGGCCCCCGGCGACGAAGCTGGCGCCGTCAAGTGGAAAGAGCAAGGCCCGTTCTTCGAGGACGGCAGGGTGCCCCAAGACCCATGGGGCAGCCAACTCGGCTACAAACGGCTCGAAGACACCGAGTCCGAAAGCACCGGCAGGATGTTCCGCGTCTGGTCCTTCGGGCCGAACAAGGAAGATGATGGTGGCAGCGGCGATGACATACCCAACTGGGCAGAGCAGGGCTAGTTCGCGCAACGCCAGCATGGGCGGACCAAGCCGGCCGCGGCTTCAGCAGGCGCCGCCGCCGGCCATCGACGAGCCGGCGGGGTTCACGCTTGTGGAGCTGATCCTGGTCCTGACGCTGCTGGTGGCGATCACCGCCGTCAGCGTCTTTGGCTTTGCCGGCTGGCAGCGATCGTCGGCCCTGAATGAAGGAGCCGATCGGTTCGCGACGCTGCTGCGGATGCTCCCGCTGACCTCGGCCAACTGCGGCCGCCGGCTTCAATTGACGTTTGCCGACGACGAAAACCCCTTGGGCCGTGAAGGGGCCGCCACGTTCAGCGTGCAGTGGGAAAATGACCCACTCGGCGCACCGGGCCAGTTCGTTAACTACGCTGGTGGTGCATGGGAAGGCCTTATGCCCGCAGGGCTTATCCACGCCACAGCCAGCCGACTCACCGGCACCAGCGCCTATCGGCTTATGCCAAGCCAGGCATCGGCCCAAGGGCAGATATTGGCGCCGATTACGTTTTGTCCGGACGCATCCTGCGATTCGGCAGTCGTTTATCTCGTCAGTGTCAACGAAAGTGACACTCGCGTCGCCGTTATCGAGTTGAACGGTCTGACGCGAATCGTCAAGAAGCGCATACTTACAGCCGATGAATTCAAAGATAGCAAACCCGAATACGATTGACACACGTGCCGTCGCCGAGGGCCAAAACGCGTACGGCCAATCGCAGATTCACCGCAAGGGCATCATGCTTCTGGATGTGGTCTTGGCCCTGGCGCTGTTTGTCGTCGCATCCGCGGTGGTCTTGGCCGGGATGAATGCCTGCGTGGATTCGGCCGGGCGGGTGAAGGTCACTGCTCGGGCGACAGACCTGGCGGTTACGCTGTCCAGCGAACTGCAAATGGGTTTGGTCCAGCCCGTCGACGCCGGCCCGGAATCTTACCAGGGCGATCGGCTCGCCGGCTGGAACTGGCAGGTGCGGGTCGAGCCGCTGGTGAACATCGAGGGTGCAAGTGTAAGTGCAGGTTCAAAAAGGGTCGAGGTGATAATAACCCACCTGCCCTCCGGCTTTGCCTATCGGCTGGTACAACTGCTGCCCGCAGGCCAAGTCAGACCCGAGCGAACGCGCCGGCAGGAAATCCTTTCGGCCGACTACGACGCAGGTATGTTCGAAGGTTCTTGGGAGCGGAGGCGATGAATCGGCTGAGACGAAACGCGTTTACTTTGGTGGAGGTTGTCTTGGCCGTGGGACTGGCCCTGGGCCTGATGGGCGCTGCGCTGGGGCTGTACAACCACATCGCCAGCCTGCGGAAAAACGTGCTCGCCGAGCTAGACCGAACGGCGATGTGCCGGTCAGTCATGGACCGCATCACCGATGAATTGCGATGCGCGATGATCTACCCGTTCCTTCAGGCGGGGCTGGAAGGCGACGCCGGCCGAGTGCGATTTATCTCGGCTACACTGCCGGGCGCGGCGGCGTGGGCGGTCCGTAGTGGCCGAGACGAGCCTGTGCCGGCAGAACACGATGTGGAATGGATCGGCTATCGGCTGCGGATTGTTGAAGACGAACAAGGCCAGGAACGCATCGACGGGCTGGAACGAACCTGCCAGAAGTTACTCACTGCGATGGCGGCCGAGGAGGGCAAGCAGATACGTGCCGAGCTGGTGGCGCCGAGTATCAGGTTCCTGCGTCTGCGATTCTACGATGGTACTGGCTGGATCGAAAGTTGGACCGGCGGTGACTTGCCGATGGCGGTGGAGATTACCCTCGGGACTGGAAGCGTCCCGGAAAAGATGGACGTCGAGGACTACTTAGCTGCCTACGAAACGTTCCGCCGCGTCGTCGCCATACCGGCCAGCAAGGTCGATTTGGCTACGACCGTGACAACGGAAAGGTAAAGACTTCAATGCGAATTGCGGCCCGTAGCACGTCGATTTCCGAGCTGGGCGGTCAAGCCGTTGCGGTGCAGCCTGCGCAACTTCGCAATTCGCAGCCTGGCCCGTGCAATTCGCAAAGGACTTGCGGCTTCATACTCGTCGCCGTCATTGTCGTGGTGGCCATGGTGGCTCTGATCGGGGGGACCATGATGTTCCGCATGCAGGCCGAGGCCGCCGCGTCGGCCGTCAGCGCCGGCGGGCAGCAGGGGCGTGCGGCGGCGATGAGCGGCATTCTGCGGGCGCTGGCCGTCGTCAGTGCCGATTCGGCGGACCGGGCCATGTGGTGGGACAACGAGGCTCTCTTCAAGAACCAACTCGTCCGCGACGACGGGAACGTGCGGTGGTACTTCACCGTTTTCGCCGATAAGGCCGACGACGGCAAGAACGTCCGATTCGGCCTGATCGACGAGGCCGCCAAAATAAACGTGAACGCCGCCTCGTCCAAGACGCTGCTGGCCATGCCAAATATGACCCAAGAGCTGGTCGATTGCCTGCTTGACTACATCGACAGCGACAGCGAAACTCGTCCAAGCGGGGCCGAACAGGACTACTACGATCGGCTTGACTATCCCTACATCATCAAGAACGGCAACCTGGCGACCCTGGAAGAACTTCTGCTGGTCAAAGGCTTTGGCACCGGCATCGTCTTTGGCGAAGACGCCAACCTCAACGGAACACTCGAGTCCAACGAAGACGACGGCGAGTGGCAATTCCCCTCTGACGACGCCGACGGGCGATTGAACACGGGCCTTCGCGGTTTCGCCACGGCGGTTACCTACGAGAACGACACAGACAGCCAAGGACAGCCGTTGGTGGACCTTAACGGCGACGCCCAGGCCCTGGAGGCGATGGGGCTGAATAAGCGGACCTTCGATTTCATCAAAATCTACCGCGAAGCGGGCAACTTTTTCACCCATCCCAGCCAACTGCTGAATATGAAGTTTTCCGAGCTCGACTCCGGCGTCACCGCCGAGGGGCTCCCGCTGATTATGGGTAGGCTTACGGCCAAGCCGCCGGCAAGAGGGGCCGACGAGCAGACCCCCGACACCGCAGGTCCGCCAGAACCGCCGATGGGCACGCGAATCGGACTTGTGAATGTCAATACTGCCGGCACCGACGTGCTGGCGGCGATGGAGGGTCTGGATGCGGCACTGGTGCAACGTATCGTCGAGACACGCGACGGCCTGGACCCTCAAACCCTCATGACCACGGCCTGGCTGTTCACCGAAGGTGTTCTGACCCCCGAACAGTTCAAGAAAGTTGCGCCTTTGCTGACCACGCGGAGTTTTCAGTTTCGAGTGCTTTGCGTCGGGTTCGGCGTGCCGGTGGGGCGGTTCTGCGTGATGGAGGCTGTGCTGGATCTGGCCGGCCCACGCCAGCAAGTGGTCTATTTACGCGACATAACACGGCTGGGGCTGCCGTTTGCCATAGACACCGACCAATTGGAGCATTGAGAAGTGTTCGCCCTGTTGCGGAAATCTCGCAAGTACGCGGCCGTCGACCTCGACCGTAGGCACCTGCGCGTAGTCAAGTTCGCCTGCACGAGCAACGGCTCGCGAATCGATGCGCTGCAAAGTGCAGTCGTGCCCGCGGAACTCGACTTCAACTCCGCCGAGGAGGTCGGTCAACTGCTCGCTGAGATTCTACGTACGATGCGACTGTCAGGCTGCTCGGTGGTGTTGAACGTTCCGCGCAGCCAGGCCATGCTCAACACAATGTCGCTGCCGGCCGGCACGCCGGCAGGAGAGTTGGCCGGCATGGTGCACTACCAGATCGCAAAAGATCTACCCTTTGCGCCGATGGAGGCCGTAATCGATTTCAGCGTCGAAAGCCAACTGGCCGGCGAAGGAATCAGTGTATTGGCCGCGGCAGTTCGGCTACCAGTGGTCGATTTCTACCGCAGGCTGGCGGAAGTGGCCAAGGTGCGTCTGGTTCGACTGGGATTCCGCCCGTCCGCCAGCAGACAATGCGTCAGCCGATGCACTAGTTTTCAGGCCGATCAGTGCACGGCCCTGGTTGACGTCGGCGGGGAGGAAGTGGAAATTGACCTGATGATAGGCCGGTCGCTGGTATTAAGCAGGGCCGCGCCCGACCCCATCACCGCCGCCGACTCGCATGGCCGGGAGGAGGTTGTGCGGACCGTCGTGGTGGAA